>DATNKY010000471.1:0-14628 GCA_035603155.1 Solirubrobacteraceae bacterium | reverse complement strand
CCTGTTGGCGGAGAAGATCGCGCTCGTTTTCGCAGCGCGCGAGCCGGGGGAGGTGCTCTGGGGGTTGCCCGAGCTTCACGTCTTGCCGCTTGGGCATCGTGATGCGCGGACGCTGTTGGAGTCGGCCCTGCCGGCGCGGCTGGACGAGCACGTGCTGGATCGCATCGTTGTCGAGACACGCGGGAATCCGCTCGCCCTGTTGGAGTTGCCGCGCGGGCTGACGCCGACACAGCTCGCGGGCGGCTTTGGTCTGCCCGCGGCGGTGCCGCTGTCCGCGAGCATCGAGGAGAGCTTCACGCGGAGGCTGGCCAATCTTCCAGGTGACGCGCGACGTCTGTTGCTCGTGGCCGCAGCTGATCCGGTCGGCGATCCGGCGCTCGTGTGGCGGGCGGCGCAGCAGCTCGGGATCCCCGAGTCCGTTGCTGAAACCGTCGAGGCGGAAGGGATGTTGGAGCTGGGCGCCCGAGTGGTCTTCCGTCATCCATTGGTTCGCTCGGCTGTATATCGGGCTGCCGGCTTAAAGGAGCGCCGCGCCGTCCACCGCGCCCTTTCGGAAGCCACCGATCCGCAGATCGATCCCGATCGACGCGCGTGGCACCGGGCGCAGGCGACGTCGATGCCCGACGAGGATGTCGCTGCAGAGCTCGAGCGCTCGGCTGGACGGGCGCAGGCGCGCGGCGGACTGGCGGCGGTCGCGGCCTTCCTCGAGCGCGCCGCCGCGCTCACACCCGATTCCACACACCGCGCCCAGCGCCTGCTCGCGGCGGCCGGCGCGAAGCGCGATGCCGGTGACCTCGAGGCTGCGCTCGAGCTGTTGGTCGCCGTCGAACCTGGCGTGCTCGATGAGCTCGGGGATGCGCGCGTCGACCTTTTGCGAGCCCAGATTGCGTTGGAGCAGCGGCGCGGCGGCGACGCCGGCCGACTGTTTCTGAGCGCGGCGAGCCGGCTCGAGCCACTCGACCCCGAGCAAACCCGCGAGACGTACCTCGAGCTGCTCGGCGGCGCCATGGCCAGCGACGTTGAAATCGTCGGCGGCGCGCCGGCCGTCGCGGCGGCCGCGCGAGCGGCGCCACCCGCCACCGCCCCGCCTCGGACTGTTGACGTGTTGCTAGACGCGTTCGCGATCCGCCTGACGGACGGATTCGCGGCCGCGGCGCCGACGCTCGCTCGGGCTCTCGAGCTTCTGCTCGCGAGGGACGTCTCCAGCGACGATGTCGGTAGGTGGCTCTCGCTCTCCACCGGTAGAAACAGCAACATCGTTGCGCTCGAGATGTGGGACGACGAGGCTTTGCGTCTCCTCGCCGCTCGCCAGGTGCAGGTCGCTCGCGACACGGGAGCACTCGTGCACCTGCAGTTCGCACTCAGCTTCCTGGCGCGGAGCCACATGCTCGCCGGCGAGTTGACCGCGGCGACGCTGACGATCGACGAAGCACGCGTGATCGCTGAGGCGACCGGCAATCCGGCGCTCGTCAACGCCCCGATGATTCTGGCTGCCTGGCGCGGGCACGAAGCGCGAGCGTCTGAGCTGATCGAAGCCACCTCCGCTGAGGCGGCCACACGGCGATGGACGTCGAACAACTACGCGAAATCCGTCCTTTACAACGGCCTCGGCCGACATGAGGCCGCGCGCGATGCTGCCTGGGAAGCATTTGCGCCCGATCCGATCGGATACGGATCGTGGTTGGTGCCCGAACTGGCCGAGGCGGCATCCAGGACCGGCGACCGGGCGCTGCTCGAGTGCGCCCTGGAGTGGCTCTCGGAGCGTACCCGCGTGATCAGCTCCGCGTGGGCGAGTGGAATCGAAGCGCGTGTGCGCGCGCTGTTGAGCGAGGGTGAGGTTGCCGACGGTCTGTACGGCCAGTCGATCATGCACCTCTCAGGCGCTCGTGTGCGACTCGAGCTCGCCCGGACTCATCTTCTCTACGGGGAGTGGCTGCGGCGCGAACGTCGTCGTATCGACGCCCGAAAGCATTTGCGCACCGCGCTTGAAGCGTTCACCGGCATGGGCGCCGAGGCGTTCGCGCGCCGCGCCGAACGCGAGCTGCTGGCGACAGGCGAGCGTGCCCGCAAACGGACCGTGGACACACTGGACCAACTCACGCCCCAGGAGACTCAGATTGCGCGCCTCGCGGCGAGCGGCGACACCAATCGGGAAATCGCCGCCCAGCTGTTCATCAGCCCGAGCACGGTCGAGTATCACCTGCGCAAGGTGTTTCGCAAGCTCGACGTGAAGTCACGCACGCAGCTCGCGAAGCAACTGTCGTAGCCGGGCACCGCGAGAGCGATCGACGGGATCACCTTGATCCGGCGATGACGCCTCACCTGGTGACCATGGACACTTGCCGACGACTCATCGCCACCGAAGGGCTCGACAAGGATCCCCGAGAAGAAGGGCCCGCCAAGGATCCCCGAGAACGCGAGCATCCATGCCCGCCCACGTGATCCGGTCGCAGTGACGTGCTGACGAACACGACATCATTTCTCGGCGACAAGCCGATCAACCGCATTGGCTTTGGTGCGATGCAACTCGCCGGTCCTGGGGTGTTTGGCCCGCCCGGCGACGCCCGCGCCGCGAGGACCGTCCTGCGCCGAGCCGTCGAGCTGGGCGTCGACCACATCGACACGGCTCAGTTCTACGGGCCCGATGTGGTCAACGACCTGATCCGCCAGGCGCTGTACCCCTATCCCGACGATCTGAAGCTGGTGACGAAGGTCGGCGCGCGGCGCGACCCCACCGGAGGGGTCCTGCCCGCGCAGCGCCCCGGCGAGTTACGGGAGGGAGTGGAGGCCAACCTCAGAACGCTACGGGTCGACCGTCTGGACCTCGTGAACCTGCGCCTGGTCGACACGGGACCCGGCCCCGCCGTCGCGCTCGAGGACCAGTTGGGCGAGCTGGAGGACCTGCGCCAGGAGGGCAAGCTCGATCTGATCGGGCTCTCCAACGTCGATCAGGCAGTCGTCGAGCGCGCGCTCGAGCTGGTCGACGTCGCGGAGATCCAGAACGCCTACAGCGTCATCAACCGCCACGACGACGAGCTGATCACGTTTGCGCGCGCGCACCAGATCGCGTTCGTGCCGTTCGGTCCACTCGGTTCGGCGTACGCGAATGGCCCGGCGCGACTGGCGGCGGACGCGACCATCGGCCAGCTCGCCGAGAAGCGCGGAGCCACACCCAGCCAGATTGCCCTCGCGTGGCTTCTGGCCCGCTATGACCGGATGTTGCTGATCCCGGGGACGAGCTCGATCGCACATCTCGAGGAGAACATGGCTGCGATCGAGATCTGCCTCGACGATGCCGATCTCGCCGCTCTCGACCGAGCCGGAGTCACCTCCGGGGCTGCTTAAGGGACGATCCCTCGCGCTGCTGCGGTCGCGTTGGGGCTAGGGATGCGAAAGCTTTGTTTCGATCCAGTCAACGTAGAGGTTGCGCTCCGCGAACAGCCAGGCGCCGTCGAGCTTGACGAAGGTGTCTCCGTACCGGAGGTGCGCGAGCATCAGCTTGCGCTCGCCGTCCTCCGTGAACAGGTGGTGGGCGATGCAGTAGCTCTCCCCCGTCGCCCGGTCCCCTTCAAGCTCGATCGTGCTCTGACCGTTGAAGTGCTGCGTGGCCTCGTAGCGGTTGAGGTCCTCGAACACGGGCGTCAGCGCCTCGCGGCCGTCGAGGACCTGCGTGGGCTCAGAGCCCTGACCGCTCATGTAGACGACGAAGTGGGTGTCCTCGGTGAACAGCGACTTCTGCTCTTCGGCGAGGCGGCGATCGGCGCAATGCGCATATGCGTCGACCAGCTCGCGAATTGCGAGGCGGTCCGCCTGCTCGGCCGGCGTGATTTCGGTGATGGTCGTCATGGTCTCCTGTCCTGGTCAGCTGCAGGTCGATGGTCTGGGTCCGAGTGAATGCTCACGGCGCAGCGACGAGCTATCGACCGGGCCAGCGCGCGAGGATAGACCTCCTGCACTCGCAGATCGTGGGACGCGGCGCCCGGTCGACCGCGGGGACCGCGTATCGTCAGCGCCGTAAAACGTCGACTTCAAAGGCGACCAATCCTGGTCTCGGTGTTGGCCACGGCGATCGCCGCGATCGCGGTGCTGGCGATCGCCAAATTGACCGGGGCCGACGCTGTCGGACGAGCGTTCGATGACTTCCATCCCGGTTGGATCGCCCTGATCGCGGGTGCCGAGCTGTGCGCGTATCCCGCCTACATGCTCGCCTATAGGTCGATTGCCTCCGTACACGGGCATGGGCCACTCGCGCTGCCGCTCGTCGTGCGAGTGGTCGTTGCCGGCTTCGGCCCATTTGCGCTCGCCGGGGGCTTTGGCATCGACAAGCAGGTGCTCCACGCACTCCACGAGGACGAGCACAGCGCAAGAGTGCGGGTGCTCGCGCTCGGCGCCCTCGAATGGGCCGTGCTGGCGCCAACCACTTGCATCGTGGCGATCGTTTTCCTGGCCACGGGAGCGGATATCCTCCCATCGCTTCTGTGGCCCTGGGCGATCCTGGTGCCGCTCGGTTTCGGTTTCGGTCTGTGGGCGAGCGTGCCCGAACGCGGCGAACGCCTCTCACGCCTCGGTGGCAGACGGCACGAGTGGCTTGCCAGCATGCTCGAAGGCGTCGGAGTGCTCAAGCGCCTCATCCGCGACCGGCGCGTCTACTGGGGGGCATGGCTCGGTACCGCGCTCTACTGGGCGGCGGACATCTCCGCCTTCTACGGCGGCCTGCGCACCTTCGGCCTCGATCCGGGCGTGGGGAAGGTGATCCTCGCCTATGCCACCGGATACGCCGCGACGCGCCGCTCGCTCCCGCTCGGGGGCGCGGGCCTCACCGAGGTGCTGATGACCTACTCGCTCTACTGGGTGCGCGAGCCGCTGGCGCCGGCGTTAGCGGCGGTCGTCGCGTACCGCGCGTTCAACTTCCTGCTCGCGGCGACGCCGGCTCTCATCGCCCGCCGTCAACTGGAGCCGTTGCTCGTCGCTGCGGACAAGCTGAGCCAGCCCGAACGCTCTTCCGCGAGCGCCAGCGCGCGACCCTGGCCTTCGGCGTGGTGGTCGGCCGTCCGTCGACGGAAGAACTGAGGCTCGCTTCGATCGAGCTCCACCTCGACGGTCCTCATCGGTGTCCGCCGCCGGCGACTTGCGAGTGCCGATGACTGGCGGCGCGATGGCTGGCAGGCAATCGGGGCCCGCGTCCGAACAGCTTGTGTCGTAGCGTGCCGGGCTCGTAACGGGTGCGATAGACCCCCCGCCGCTGAAGCTCAGGAACGACGTGGTCGGCGAAGTCGGCATACGAACCCGGTGTGATCACGTGCCACAGATTGAGGCCGTCGGCGTCGGTCGCCGCGACCCACTCCTGGATCTGATCGGCGACCTCGGCGCCGGTGCCGACTGCGACCGGCCCGTCTGACGTCAGCGCCAGCCGGTCGAGGATGTCTCGCAGCTTCCAGTCGCCGTCCCCGAACGTCTCGGCGAGCGACTGAATGGCGTCGCTGGGTACGACCTTCACTCGGTCGTCGAGGTTGTAGGGGGCGAGATCGAAGCCGAGCCACCCCGACCACAGCGCGAGACTGCCCTCGGAATCGATCAGGCGGCGATACAGGTCGTACTTGCGTCGCGCCTGCGCGCGAGTGTCCCCCGTGATCACCCCGTAACCGGTGAAGGCCTTGATGTCAGAAGGGTTGCGACCGGCGGTGGCGGCCTGCGCACGGACATCGGCTATCCGCCGCGCCACGATCTCGGCCTTCGGCTCGGTGATGAAGATCGCCTCGGCGTGGTTGGCGGCGAATGCCCGTCCGCGAGAGGACGCCCCGGCCTGGTAAAGCACCGGGGTCCGCTGCGGTGACGGCTCCGCTGCGTGTATCCCAGGGACCGTGAAGTAAGCGCCTGCGTGCTTGATCGGATGGACCTTGGCCGGGTCCGTGTAGACGCCATGCACCCGGTCCTGAACGACGGCGTCGTCCTCCCACGATCCCTCCCACAGCTTGTACACCACCTCCAGGTACTCGTCGGCGATGTCGTAGCGATCGTCGTGGCGAATCTGCGCGTCCAGCCCGACATTCAGCGCGCCGCTGTTCAGGTAGGAGGTGACGATGTTCCAGCCGATGCGACCGTTGGTCAGGTGGTCAAGCGTCGACATCCGCCGCGCGAAGATGAACGGATGCTCATAGGACGTCGAGGCGGTGACACCGAAGCCGAGGTTCTCGGTGACGTGAGCCATCGCCGATATGACGAGCATCGGATCGTTGGCCGGAACCTGCGCGCCGGCTCGAAGTGCCGCTTCGGGACCACCGGCGTAGACGTCGTAGACGCCGATCACGTCGGCGATGAACACCCCGTCGAACAGACCGCGCTCGAGCAGTTGGGCCAGGTCGGTCCAATATCCCAGCTCCTTGTAGCGCCACGCCTGGCTCTCGGGATGCTTCCAGGTCCCCGACACCAGATGGGTCGGCGTGTTCATGTCGAACGCGTTGACCAGAATCCGTCGTTCGGTCATCGCGGTGGGTCAGACGCTGCGCAGATATCGTTCGCGGTCCCACTCGCTGACCGATCCGACGAACTGCGACCACTCCAGGTCAGCTACAGCGAGAAAGTCGTGGACGGCGTCCGCGCCGAGGACGTCGTGGACCCCGGTGTCGTCGCGGGCCGAGCGGGTGGCGTCGGCCAGCGTATGCGGCAGCGGCTCCCCGGGTGTGTACAGGTTCCCCTCGCCCCGGTCATTCACCGCCGGCGCTCCGAACACGACGATCCCGGGGAGGTGCCTGAGGATGCCTCCGACCGCCTGGCGCATCAACGGGCTCTCGGTGTCGTGATCGGTCGCGAACGCCAGCTCCCCATCGTGACAGAGTGACAGGTGTAGGTGCATCGAGTTGCCGGCGTGCTCGGCGAACGGCTTGGCCATGAACGTTGCCAGAGCCCTCCGGCGCCGAGCGAGCTCGCGCGTCGCGTACTTCAAACGAGCTGCCTGGTCTGTGGCCTCGGGAGCGTCGACATGCTTGAGATTCACCTCGCACTGTCCAGGGCCGCCGGATCCAGCTGATTGAGGACCTGGAGCGAGTAGGACCGAAGTCCACCGACCAGGGGCGAGCCGTCCTGCCCCAAGAGGTGAAACTCGATCTCCACGCCCACCAGGGCGTGATAGCCAAGCGCAGCCAGTCGCTCGATCGCCCGGCGCAGTCGATGCGTTTGCCGCGGGCGTGACCCTGGTGATCGACCCACATCACCTCGATGTCGCGCAGCTGATCGCGTTCGATCGCCGCGGTGGCCACGTTGGCGGCGGTGGCCGCGGTGACCGCGGTGGCGGCGTCGTCCCCCGAGCCGTCAATGAACGCCGCGGCGCGCCCGGACCGGGCGTTTGTGATGGTCACTAGATGATTCCCGGGGAGACGGCGAAGCGCGAGCCCGACCACTCGCGCCCGATGAACCCGTCGAACAGGCGCAGCGCACCGACCGCGGCGAGCCGGCAGCGCTCGGCCACCCCGATCAGCAGCTTGGAGCTGACCAGGCCGTCCTGGTCGGCGAGCCACCCCGCCAGAATCGACGGGGTGACCTCCGGATGGAACTGCACCCCAAGATGACCGCCGATCGTGAACGCCTGCGGCCCGAAGTCGTTGCGCGCCAACTCCCGGGCCGACGCCGGCAGGACGATTGCGTCTTCATGGAGTGCCAGCCAGGGGCCTGCCGGAACCCATTCGGAATCGCGTCGTCCAAGCTCAATCCAGGCCTGCTCGGGGGTCTGCAGGCGAATTGCGCAACCGCCGAGCGCGGTTGCGAGCGCCTGGGCACCGAAGCAAATGCCCAACACGGGCAGTCCGGCGCCGTCGGCCCGTCCGATCCATCGGACCAGCCGGGCCACCCACCCCGTCGGCTGTCCGACCACCGATTCGTCAGAACCGAGGACGACGGCAAACGAGTAATCCGCCGGGTCGGGAAGCTGCTCCCACCGGTCGACGCGCAGCACGTCGAGTTCGACCATGCGGGCAGTGGCCCAGTCGCCGAGAAGGCCCGGAGGACGGTTGTTCTGGGTCTGCAGCACGAGCGCCGAGCTCATCTCGAGCCTCCGCTCCCGGTCATCCATAGATATTCGATCAAGTTAGTTCAGATTACACCAAGACCGCAACCCCTGCAGGCGATCGGGGTGCCGTACCGCATCCTTCGCGAGCCCGGGTGCGGCAACCCGGTCGCGGACCGCTTGCCGGTCATGAGGACTCGCCTTCAGCACCTAGGGACGCCCGAGCCGGCAGAAGCACGACGACCGGATCTCGATGTCCGCGGCGGCGAGACCGCGAGCTACTCGCGATTCGATGCTCCGCGCCTCCTCGACGCGTCCCAGGCGGGTGAGGCATTCGTGATAGCCGTGCAGGCTCCAAACGTTGTTCGGGTGCTGGCAGGCTCGCGGGAGTGTCTGGTCAAGCCCGAGATCCGCGGCATATGCGTCGAGCGCACGCTCGATCTCGCCCTGCTCGAGCAGCAGCGCCCCGTAGGCGTGTCGGGTCGGCTGCATCCATCCCCAGGGCTCGTCGTAGGGCAGCGTGTCGTCGAGCTCGATCGCCCGTAGCAGGTGCAACCATGCGCTCTCGTGGTCGCCGTTCCGGTATGCGATCTCGCCGTCGAGCATTGCGCTCGCGATGGCAAGGATGTCCCGCGCCGTGTTGTTGAACAGGTAACGCGTGTCGGGCACCCGCGTAACTGCCGCAGCGAACCGCTCTCGCTCGCGCTCAGCCTCGGGAATCTGCGCGAGCGCTGCGAAGGCCACGCCCTTGGCGTAGTGGGTCAGGGCCGTCGTCACGCTGTACAGCTCCGGGTCGGCGGGAAGCGGCTCGTCGATGATTTCCTGCCACATGCCGAAGCGCACGAGCACGTGCAACCGCATTGGGACGAAACTCTCGAGCCAGTCCGCCATCGGCGGGATGTCGACTCGGAGGAGATCCTCGGGCAGGGAAGCGGCGAGTGCGTCGGCCGCCGCGAGCGCCGTAGCCCGGCGACCGGCGAACATCGCACCGTAGATCCTGAAGTGGTGGTCGTGTGAGCGGTAAAGCGCGTAGAAGTTGACTCGACCGACGTGCGCCGCGTGGCGCTCGTCGGCGGCGATCGCGCGTTCGTTTTCGTCGATCACGCGCCCGTAATCGCCCAGCAGCACATCGATGTGGGTCGGCATGTGGATGAGGTGGCCGGCGTCGGGAGCGAGACCGCGCAGCGCGCCGGCCGCTTCGAGTGCCGCCTCCGGCGTCGGTGACATCTCCATCAGGTGGATGTAGAAATGGAGCAGGCCCGGGTGGGTCATGCCGCCGGTCTGGGCGAGCGCCGACTCGAGCACCTGTCTGGCCTCGGGCGTGTGCGCGCCCTCGGCGGGCCCCCCGCTGCGGAGATCCCACAACGACCATGCGGTCACGTTCATCAGCGCGTCAGCGGACAACGCCGCGACGTCGAGGTCGTCGGGGTGTGCGGCCCGGACTTCGCGCATCGCATCCGCGTAGGCCGCAGTCCATCGGCTGAGGTCGTCCGCCGGCTCGCGGTGCGGGTATCGCGCCGCCAGCGCGCCGATCAGGTCGCGCTCGACGGCCGGCGCGCCGTCGGCCAGCGCCGCGGCACGCTGAGCCGCGCCGTATGCACGACCAAGCGATTCCCGCAGATCGGCGTCGTCGAACGCATCCCACGGCTTGTTGTAGTTCGGACCGGCGGCGTATGCCAGCCCCCAATGCGCGAGCCCGAACCGGCCGTCGGCGGAGATCGCTCGCTCGAAGCAGCGAATCGCCTCCTCGTGATTGAACGCGTAGCTCCACAGCAGCCCGCGGTTGAACCAGGCCTCCGCCTCGATCGAGGTTGTCGAGGTGCTGCGCTGGTAGCTACCGAGGTTGAAGGGGTAGGCCGAACACACGCTGTGGAGGTTACGTCCGCCCCGCCGGGTTGAATGCGCTCGTTGTCCGTCCGCATCTTTCGACCGGGAGGTTTCGTTGCCTTTAACCCAGACACAGCTCACGGCAGCCGTCGCTGACCGCGCCGATATCAGCCGCGCTGAGGCCAAGCGCGTGCTCGAGGCGTTCGAGGAGGTCGTACTCGAGGAACTCGGGAACGCCCAGAAGGTGAGGGTCGGTGGTCTCGTGCAATTGACGGTGCGTGTCAAGCCCGCGACCAAAGCGCGTAAGGGGCGCAACCCGGCGACCGGCGAGGAGATCACGATCGCGCGCAAGCCCGCGAGCGTCGACGTCCGCGCACGGCCGCTCGCCAAGGCCAAGGCCGCGCTCCCGAGCGTGCAGAAGGCCCGGCGACGACTCGCCGCCTGACACCGCTTCACAGACTCCAGGAGAGCTTGTCAGCTCTGGCAGAACCCGCGACGGTCGCTCGTCAGACAAAGCAGACCGCGGAGTTGTCGGTGCTCGGGGTCGAGCACGACCAATCGCCGCTCGTTGAAGGAGTCGAGCACCGCTAGCGCGTCGGCCAGGGGAGCGTCCGGCTCGATCGTCGGGACATCCACGCGAGCGAGCTCACGCGCGGGATGAGCGTCGGAGACCTCGCTGGTCAGCTCATTCCGATGGACCACGCCGGCGAACCGCGGGCCGTCGACCAACAGCGCTGTGACCACGTGGGGGTTCGCGAACAGCGCCCGCAAGTCTCCCGCGGTCGCATCGGCGGGCACGGTCTTCGGCGAGGCCACCATCGCATCCCGGACGCACAGGCCCGGAGCGCTCTCCCGACCGACTCGCTCGTTCTTGCAGACCTCGCTCGGCGTCGAAGAGTCTGCTGAGGGGGTATTGCTTGCCATCGCTAAATCCAAATATGCCACGCCGGAGCGTGACGGGCGACGACGCGCGGCCTCCGCGCCAGTCCAAACCGGCCCTCAGGCAGTGCGTGAAATCGCTCTACTGCTGCTGCAGGCTCCCGACGGTGACGTGTGGCCAGTGGATGCCGTTGAAGTCGAGCATCACCAGCTGCGTGTACTGCAACTGATGCTTGTCCGGGTGGCCGCCCGTCCCCGCAATCGTCTCAACCCAGAACGTAGCCTCCATCTGAGTGGCTTTTGCGTTGCCTCCGGGAGGATTACCGCTGGCCGACAGGAAGGCCGTGTTGGCGGTCCCGCCGCCCGCCTTGATGATCGTGTGGTTCGTCGCCACGTGCAGGAACGTCCTGCTCTTCATGCTCGTGCCCTGAAGCGATGTCTGGAGCGCGGTCTGCAGAACGCTGTTGGGATTCTTGACGATGTTCTGCGTGACCCCTGGAGCGACGAAGCGAAACGGAGTCGCTTGTGACAGGTTGAGCTCGGTGAACGTCTGCGCCACCGAGTTGAAGTCGTTATTCGCCGGCGCAGGGCTGCCGAAGAAGAACGGCAAGATGTTGTTGTCGGGGATGTTCTGGGGACCCCCGGGGATCACCTGCGAGACCCCTTGAGCCAGGACGACGGTCCCGTGCGGGATCGACGCCATCCGTACGACCGACGCGGGCTCGTTCGGATCCGTCGTGTGAGGCACCGTCGCCCAGATCCCAGGCTCGATGTGCAACCCGGCGCCGGTGCTGCTCTCGCTGATCTGCTGCATGTAGGTAAGGCCGAACATGTCGATGTCCGCCATCGCCAATCCCCGGTTCGGGATCGCTCCGTTGATCTTGGTGAAGACGAGCGTCTCATCAGTCATGTTCAACTCGAGAAAGCGGTCCTGCGCGCTGGCCGGGTGGTGGGGCCGCCAGATCGCGTTGAACCCGTGCCCCTTCCACGTGCCTTCGAGCGCCGCCAGCGCCCCAAGCGGATCCGGCGCCCCTTCCGCGACCACTGCAGCCACCGCAGGCGCCTCGGGAGTGTCGAGCCCCGCGAATGCGAAGTCGGAATCGGTTTGCGCACCTACTGTCATGCTGACCCCCTCATGATTAGTAACCGTCCGTTGCAATCCGGGCACCACGCCGACACGCCGCCACAGCCCGTCGCGGAGACCCTGATCGAGCGAGCATATATCCCCGGACCGGTTCTGGCCTTCGCGGGGTTCTGCGCTGCATCTTCAGCCGGCCGGAACGCCAGCCCCACTTGCGCACCCAGGACTCCTGGGGGCCTCGACGTCACGGCCGGCCGGTGTGTCGTTAAGCGACGATTGCGCGCACGTGAATGCGGGGGCTTGCGTTGTTCACGTAGCCTTTGGGATTCCAGAGCGCGGCCTCGGAATCGGGCTGAGTGGCCGCGGAGGAGTCCCAGGCACGCACGAGCAGCTCGTGCTCTCCGGGCGCCAGGTCTACCGTGATGCGCCAGTGTCGCCACGCCCACCGGCCGAGATCCTCCAGCAGTTCGGCCTGGGTCCAACTCGCGCCGCCATCGATCGACACGTCAACACGGGCAACGTATCGATCCCCACCCGCAAACGCATAGCCTCGCGCCTCTACCCGGCCGGCGGTGACGGTGGCCCCTTCACGCGGCGAAAGGACATCCGAGTTCAGTGCCACCAGGCCGAGCGGCATCCCAAGCCCGGGGCCCACGTTTCCATCCGCGGGCAACAGCCGGTACACGACGTGTTGAAAATAGCCGGGCCACGGTCGCGAGCGCAGCTCGATGCGCTCCAACCACTTGACGCTGCGCGCGCCGATATAGCCGGGGACCACCACTCGCAGTGGAGCGCCGTGGACCGGCGGCAGCGGATCGCCGTTCATCCCCCACGCGAGCAGCACCTCCGGTCGCGAGGCCTTATCGAGCGGGATCGAACCACCGAACTGCTGAGCGGGCTTGGCCTCCGGACTCAGATCCGAGCCCTCAAACCCCACGTCTGACGCTGCGCCAAGCGGTCCGGCGAGCGCGAGCACGTCAGCCAGCGCGACCCCGGTCCAAGTCGCGGTACCGGTCGCTCCCGGGCCCCATGGCGCCTCGCCGGGAATGTCACGCACCGCGATCAACCCCGCCCGCCTGTTGCCCGCACACTGCAGCGTCGCGGTCACCGTCTGCTCACGAAACTCCTCACGCAACGTCTCCAACGACAGGCTCAGCTCCCGCTCGACCATCCCGTCCACCCGCAGCCGCCACGCGCTGCGGTCGATATCAGGTACCGCACCGTGACAACGCACGTAAAACGCGTCAGTGTCGGTCACCGGATCCATTAGCGATTCCAGGCCGGTCTCCGCGTTGAACGGCTCGTTTTCATGCACGATCAGATCGTCGTGCTTACCAAACCGTCCCATCGGACCAGCTTACGAACATCACGGCACAAATCCGCTACGGGCTCGACACTCTGTCTCGGAGGAAGCAGCCGCTCCTCCCTCGTCGTCCATCGGAGCAGCGAAACGAGCAGCTTTGTCGTCAGACTAGGAACGTCAGGGGTGGTAATGAACGGAGTGCAATCCCCAGACGCCGCTGAGCCACGGCGGTATGAAGTCGTCGAGGACTCGTTCCAACTCGGTCCCGGCGAGATTGTCAACCACCCACCAGGACGCGACGGCGTCGCTGCCGGCCGGAGACGTGTCGTCGGGGGGATCGATGTAGACGCAGCCGACCAGCTCGGTCTCGCCTTCGTCAAGCACCGCATAGTTGAACGTCTCAAGTGCGGCGATCTCAGCCGCGTGGCGGGCCAGGTCTCGCCTGTCGTCTTCGAAGCTCATCGTGGCCGGCGGCCATCCCCACGTCTTGCCGTACCGCGCCCACAGCCGCTCACGTGAGCCCATCACAGCGGGGTAGTCGATTCCAACGTCCGCCTCGAGAATCGGGCGAAGGTGGTGACCGGTACTCAGATCAACCCGGGTTGGAGGCGTGAACCCTTCGGGAAGCCAGGTCATGACCCGCCACGATACGGACCCCGGCGCCGCTCACAAACTGCGGGGTCGCAACCGGTCACCGTCGCTACCGCTTCGCCAGCGAGCCGGTTGAGGTCGCGGATGGACTGCTGCTCCAGGGCCCGGCCGTCGGCGGCGATGGTTAGCGTTCGCGGCGGTGGCGCGCCGGGGAGCTGGGTGGTGATGAGGCCCGGGCGGCGTCGAAAAGTTCGGCGAGTTCGGGGTCCATGTAATAGTCGGTGCCGCCGTCGGGGCGTCCTTCGGTAGCGATCGGAAGTGTGCGATCGAGATGGCGGCTGTAGCGGCCGGGCCACGCGAGGATGCCCGCGACTCCGTGGGCGCCCTTCTCGAGCTTGAGGCGTTTGGCGATTTCCTCGCCGGCGAATCGCGCGCCCGGCGTCGCGGCGAGCAGGTCAAACAGCTCGCGGGCCTGCGGCGCGAGCTTGCGATACAGCCAGACGGCCTGGTCGGCGTCCTGCGCCGACCAGGCCTGAGCCTGTCTGTGGTGTCGGTGACCGCGCGAGCCGCGGCGTCCGCCTCCCGGCAGCGGGGGCGGCGCCCCCGGCTCGGCGGCGAGGAAGGACGCGAACCACGCATAGAACTCGGGTACGCGTTCTTCCGGGACCGCCACGGTGACCTGCTTGTCGGCCATCAGGCCTCAGTCGACGCCTGGGTCGGCTCGCTTTGCTCTGAGGTCTCGCGGCGCCCGGCGCAGCGACCCCCATGCCCATGCCGGCCGCGGTGCGGCCTGCCATGGTGCCCGCCCCGACCGCGGCCCCGAGGGCCGGCGAGGAATCGGGCATAGAACGCATGAAACTCGGCCAGTCGGTCCTCAGGAACATCGACGGTGACCGGCTTGTACTGGGTTTCGGAAGAGGTTTCCCTATCCATTTTTTACTCCTATCG
>DATNKY010000317.1:0-2047 GCA_035603155.1 Solirubrobacteraceae bacterium | reverse complement strand
GGCCGTCGGAGAACGCGACCAGGTTGAACAGGTTGATCAGCCCGTCGAGCGTGTGGAGGTTGTGGTCGGTCACGGTGTGCGCTCCGAAGATCCGCAGCAGCTTGTCGCGGTTGGCGATCAGGTTGTCGACGCCGTACTGGTCCTTGGCCCAGCGGATGAAGTCCTGCTGGCGCGCGTTTCGGACCAGGTCGGAGTCGGTGTGGCGGAAACGCACGAACTGGAGCGCCTGCGGACCGCACAGCTTCTGGTACCCGGGCTGGATGTTGATGCTCGAGAAGTCGTTCGGCCCCAGCGCGCTGACGTTGTAGTAGCGGTGGTCGACGTCGGCGTAGACGCAGCCGATCGCGTTGACGAGATCCTCGAAGCCGCCGAAGTTGATGTCCACGATGTGGTTGACGTGCAGGCCGGGGAACACCTGCTGGCGCAGCACCTTGACGAGCAGGTTCGGACCGCCGGTCGAGTAGGCGCTGTTGATCTTCGCCTGGCCGACGCCCGGAATGTTGACCTCGAGGTCGCGCGGCACCGACAGGACGTTGATCGTCTGCGAGCTGCCGTTGAGGCGCACGAGCAGGATCGTGTCGGTCTGGGCGGACCGGAACGGCTCGCCGGCGCGGTGGTCGGAGCCGATGATCATGATCGTCTGCGGCTGGCCCGGGTTCGGCAGCGTCACGTTCGCGTTCGGCAGCGCCGGCGTCAGCGAGATGTCGGCCGCGAGCTGCTTGAACTGCAGCAGCCCGGCGACGGCCGTCGTCCCCGCCGTCGCGCCGATCACGATCACGGCGCCGAGGAGGAAGCGCCACAGGGCGCCGCCGCGCGTGCGCGGGATCAGCTTCACGCCAGACCCCCCTCGATCGCGGTCAGGCCGCCGGGCTCGTCATCGGCGAGCCAGCTCGGGAGCGAGTGGACGAAATCGCCCAGCGCGCGGCGGTAGCGGGTGAGCGAGAAGATCGACACCCACTCGTCGGGTCCGTGGTGCCCGGCGCCCGAGGGACCGAACTCGACAGCTGGGATCCCGGCCTCGATGAACGAAGCCGCGTCCGACGCGCCGTCGCGCCCGACGCTGAGCGTCTCCATGTCCGGCACCGAGCGCGACAGGGCGTCGCGCAGCACGCGCACGTACGGATCGTTGGTCGAGACGGTGACCGGAGGGTGGATGAAGGTCCGCTCGACGTCGATCTCGGGGATCGACCGCACCTGCGCCAATATCTCTCCGGGGTCCTGGCCCGGCAGGTAGCGCACGTCGACCGCCATGTCGCAGCGGTCCGGGACCTTGTTGAGCGCGTCGCCCCCCTCGATCCGCCCGAGGTTGATCGACGGACGGTCGAACATCTCCGAGGACTCGCGCGAGAACGGCAGCGACTCGATCGCGCGGAAGACGTCGATCGCCTTGAGCACCGCGTTGTCCCCCAGCCACGGCGTCGAGCTGTGCGCCGCGCGGCCGTGCACGACGATCCGCATCACCAGCACACCCTTGGCCTGGATGCCGATGTGCATGTTGGTCGGCTCGCCCGTGATCGCGAACGCACCCCCGAGCCCGGACGCGACGATCGCGTCGGTGGAGCGCTCATCGATCTCCTCGGACTCCTCGTCGGGAACGCAGACCAGCCTGACCCGGACCTCGCTCTGGGCCTCGATGTCCTTCAGCGCGCACATCATCGCCGCCAGGCCACCCTTCATGTCATAGGCGCCGCGGCCGATCAGGCGATCGCCCTCGACTCGCGGCTCGAACTGCTCCGGGCGGCCCGGCACGACGTCGAGGTGGCCATGGAACACGACGCACGGGGCGTCGGGATCGCGCGGGCCAACCTCGGCCACCAGCACGGGCAGGCCGTTGTGGTCGTAATCGTGCACCTTTAAGTCCCGGGATTCGAGCCAACCCTTGACGAATCCTGCGGCTGCGACGAGATCGTCGGGACGCGACGTGTCGTAGCGGATCAGCCGCTCGGCGAGGATGCGCTCGTCAACCATGCGGTGGAGAGGCTAGGCGATCGGGCTGACGCGCGGGTCAGGCGCGCCCGCGGCCGCCGCTGGACGCGCGGGTCAGGCG
>DATNKY010000734.1:0-3998 GCA_035603155.1 Solirubrobacteraceae bacterium | reverse complement strand
GGCCTGACGGCGCTCACCCGCCACCGCACGGTCGACGTGCGGCTGCCGGGACCGTTCGGCGAGCGCCGTTGCGTCGGCTTCGGCGAAGGCGACGCGGGGTGGCTCGGCGGCGTCGCCGAGGGCCGCGTGGTCCGGGTCTATATCTGTGTGTTCGAGCCGCGGGCGCACCGGCGGCTGCTGGAGTGCAACGGCAGCGGCGAGATCGGCGAGCTGCCAAGTTCGCTGATCGGCCCGCGCTCTCTGTCGGCGGATGGCTCCGCGGGCAGCGAGCCGGTCGCGCACCTGATCGTCGCCAAGCGTGGCGGACGGCGCCTCGACGCGCGCACCGTGAGGTGCCGGGGCGATTTCCGCCACGCCGCGCTCAGCACGGTCGTATTCGCCGAGGCGCTGTTGGGGCGCGAGCGGCGCGGGGGATGCGTCGACCCGGAGGAGGTCTGCACGCTCGACGGGGTCGAGGCGAGGCTGCGGCAGGCCGGGATCAGGATCGAGCCACACTCCGAGCGGCCGCTCGGGCTGATCGAGCGCGAGGGCAGCCTGGTAGCCAAGGGCTGACCGCCCTCGAGTCGCGGGTAGGCTGCCGCGTTGGATGGACCCGAGCAAGCCCACCCCCCAGATCGATGCCGGCCGCGTGATCGCCGACCTGCGGGAGCTCGCCCGCAGGACCGGCGGCCCGAGCGGCGCGCGCCGGGTCGCGTGGACCGAGACATGGCGCGAGGCGCGCGCGTTTCTCCAGGAGCTGCTCGAGGAGCTCGGACTCCGGGCGGAGCCTGACGAGGCCGGCAACCTGTGGTCATCACTGGCCGGCGGCGGCCGGCCCGCTGTGGCGATCGGCTCGCATCTGGACTCCGTTCCCGCCGGTGGGTGGCTCGACGGCGCGCTCGGCGTGATGGCCGCCGTAGGAGTGCTGCGAGCATTCATCGGGTCGGGGGTGCGCCCGTCGCGCGACCTGCTGCTGGTTGACTGGGCCGACGAGGAAGGCGCCCGGTTCGGCTACAGCCTGCTCGGTAGCTCGGCGTTCGCCGGCGTCCTTGATGTCGACGCGGTCCGCGCCCTCCCCGATCGGTCGCACGAGCGGCTCGACGAGGTCCTGGCGGCGAACGGTGTCGAGATCGATCGCGCCCCCGAAGCGGGGAGCCGCGTAAGCGATCTCGCCTGCTACCTCGAGCTCCATATCGAGCAGGGGCCGGTGCTCGAAGCCGAAGGCCTCCGGGCCGGGGCCGTCGCCGGGTGCGTCGGCGTGCGACGGCGCCGGTTTACGTTCATCGGGCGCACGGGCCATGCGGGGACGACGCCGATGGCCCACCGCCACGACGCCGGCCTGGCCGCGGCGGCGACCGCGCTCGCGGTCGAGCAGACCGCCGATGGCAACGGTGGCACCGCGACGACCGGGGCGCTCGAGCTCGAGCCCGGGATCGTGACCGCGGTCGCCGGTCGGGCGCAGCTGCTCGTCGATCTGCGCCATGGTGACCCCCAGCAGCTGGCGGTGATGCTCGAGGCCTCGACCCAGGCGGCGCGCGAGGCCGCGGCCCGACGCGGCTGCGAGCTGCAAGAGCAGGAGCTGCTGGCGGTCGAGCCGGTCGCGTTCGACGAGAAGCTGGTCGCGCTCGCGCGTGAGTCGTGCCGCGAGGTCGCGGCCTCTGACCGGGTGCTGACCAGCGGTGCGTTGCACGACGCGGCCGCGATCGCCCGCCGGCTGCCCGCGGCGATGGTGTTCGCCCCCTCGATCGGCGGCGTCAGCCACGCGGCGAACGAGGACACCGGCGAGGCCGATCTCGCGGTCGCGATCGAGACCTACGGCGTGCTCGTGGGCAAGGCTCTGTCGCGGTATGGCGGGCCTGCCTGATCCCCGGTGCGCCGCAGAGCGCCGGCGGGGCGATTCCGTCGCGCTGAGTGATACCGTGCGCGATCAACATAACGAGCCGAGTCACCGGACCATCCGTGGCCGGTGAGCGGGGGACCCAACGCGATCGATCTGGTCGTCGGGGCGAATCGCCGTGACAACGCGGCGTAGCGCACAGCGCGAGCCCGTCAGCTAACTCCGCAGGCTTTCGAGTCAGGCCCCAGGGAGGCTTTGTGGACACCGCGCGTGACCTGAGCAGCGTTGATCCGTGGCAGGAATCGCTCGAGCGTTCGCTCGCGCGGCGACGACGCAACCAGACGCAAGCATCGCCCGCACGCGATCACGGCCCGCAACCCCGCGCCAAACGCGAGCGTCGGAGCAGAGCCGCCCGGCGCAAGCCGCCCCGCGGGGGCGCGACCGTGAAGGTCGTGCTGGCGCTCGTCGCAATTGCGAGCCTCGTGCTCGGGATCGTGGTCGCGAAGCTGACCGAGGGCTCCATCAATCACGGCACGGGGCTGTCGCTTGCTCACGCAAACGTCGACGGCTTCCGGACGCCGGAGGGGTCGTCTTACTCGAGCTCCGGGCCGGCGCTCGGGGGCACCACGAGCCACGCCGCGGCGCACGACGCGCAATGTCATCCGGTGGTCCCGGCCCCCGCCTCGATCGCCTCCACGGGCTACGTGAATCCAACCGCGGGTGCGCACCTGACGCCCGAGCGGATCGACCAGGGCGTCGACTATGCCGGTACCGGCTCGCTGACCGCGATCGGCGCGGCTCGGATCACCCGCGCGGCGACATCCGACACCGGCTGGCCCGGCGCGTTCATCGCCTACACCCTGCTGTCCGGGCCCGATCGTGGCTGCACGGTCTACTACGCGGAGGGAGTCCGCCCGGTCGCGGGTCTCCGAGTCGGGGAGAAGGTCGCCGCCGGCGCACCGGTCGCGACCCTGATCCCCGGGTGGTCAACCGGGATCGAGATCGGCTGGGGCGCCGGGATCCAGAACAAGACCTACGCCGCGATCAAAGGTCAGTGGAACTCCGACGACGATGCGGACAGCTTCCCGAGCGCGGCCGGCAAGAGCTTCTCGGCGTTGGTCAGCGCGCTCGGAGGTCCGCCGGGAAAGGTGGAGGGCTAGTGCGTGGTTAGCTCGATTGCAGCAGGTGGCGATCGATTGGAGGATCGAGCCTAGCCCGCGCGCGCGTACACGTCGCCGTACAGCTGGGGATCGCTGGCCGCCAACTCCGCGATCAGGCGGAGCATCTCGCGGCGGTCGAGATGCTCAGCGGTCCAAGCGAAGTCCTCGCCGATAGTCAGGCTGAAATCACATTCGGGTAATGCCTGCATGCAGGCGTCGGCCTCGTCGATGAGGCTCCCGTGAATCTCGAACGACACCAGCGACGGCTGGTCGGTCAGGCCGGCCAGAACTTGGCGCTCGAATCCCTCGACATCGATCTTGACGTAGTCGGGCGTGCCATGCTGGGCGATAAGCGCGTCGACCGTGGTGATCGGGACCGTGATGGTCGGCAGCTCGGTCGGATGGCCGCCTGAGACCTCGGCCGCCCACCGCTCGGACAGAGTGTTGGTGACATGGTCTGGCCCAAGGTGCATGGTGGCGGTGGCCGGCTCCGCGCCGACGGCGGCCTCCACGATCGTCACGTGGGGCAGCCGGCGGCGGATCATCTCGGCGCAGGCCGGGAATGGTTCGACGGCTACGACGCGGCAGCCGAGAGCCTGGTAGAGCTCGGCGTACTCGCCAGTGTTCGCGCCGATGTCGAACACGAGCATGCCGCGGGTGACGAGCTGGCCGAGGAAGTCGAGCCGCGTCTTGCGCCGCGAGGCACGGCTTGGCCGTAGGACGTCGTCGATGGTCGTTCGGATCGGAAAGTAGAAGCGCGAGCGCTCGAACTGGTGTCGTAGCGAGGATCGCACCTGTTCACCTCTTGTCGGTTCACGTTGTGACCAATCAACGCCCGTCACAGAGCGAACTTTCAGGAGGGTTAGCCGGCGGCAACGAACTCGGCGGCGCGTTTGGCTGCCAGCTGCGCCTGCTCCTGCTCGTAGGTGACGACGCCCGCCGGGAGCGTCCACCGGCGGCCCTCGCGCGGCTTGTCCTCGGGCCACTCCCCGTGCTCGTCGAAGTAGTTGCGAGCGCGCTCC
>DATNKY010000590.1:0-7176 GCA_035603155.1 Solirubrobacteraceae bacterium | reverse complement strand
CGAGCCACGGCAGGAGAACGGCTTGACGCGCTGCTGCATGCCCAACTCGCCATCGAGACCGCCGCCGACGGCTCGGATCGAGAAGCCGCCACCATGCACGCCCGTGTTGTGCTCGATATGGCACCGGAGCTCATACTCGGTGCCTCCACCGTGCCTGAGGTCGCGCTTGTGCTTACGTTCGCGGGCCACCCCGAGGAGGCCTGGCGTGCCACCCAGGCGTGGCTAAGGACAGCGCAAAGACTGGGCTGGCCGCTGGGCGTCGCTACCGCGTCCACATGCGCCGCGCTGACCGCCCTACAGCTAGGGTGGATCAGCGAGGCCCTCGCCAGCGCGCGCGATGGGATCGCCCCCGGAACCGACGTCGCGCTCGCCCCGGTCACGGCCGCGTTCCTGATCGAAGCGCTCATCGAGCGGGGAGACATCGCCGGCGCGCACAACGAGCTCGCCCAGCATGGTCTGGACGGCGAGTTGCCGCTCACCTGGCCGACCACGCCCCTTGTCCTTGCGCGCGGACGGCTTCACGCCGCATCCGGGGACCATGCGCGAGCAATCGAGGATCTCCTCGCCACCAGCGAGCGGCTCGCCGCGTGGGGCGTGCACAACCCCGCGATGACCCCATGGCGATCCGCGGCGGCCATCTCCCTTGTCGCCATCGGTGACCGACGCGAGGCGATCCGCCTCGCCGCCGAGGAGTTGGAGCTCGCCAAACGCTGGGGAACCGGCCGCGCTATCGGTGTGGCCCTTTGCGCGCTCGGCATTGCCCACGGTGACGCGGACGGCGTGGATCTGCTCGAGCAATCTGTCAGTGCGCTGCGGGATGCATCCGCGCCGGTCGCGTACGCACGCTCGCTCGTCGAGCTTGGCGCCGCGCTCCGCCGTCGGGGCGTCCGAGATCGCGCGCGCGAGCATCTCCGCCGGGGCCTCGATCTCGCCCACCGATACGGCGCGCTTGCACTCGCCGATCGGGCCCGCGAGGAACTGATCATCGCTGGTGCGCGACCACGTCGTGACGCGCTCCGCGGCCGCGATGCGCTGACCTCCAGCGAATATCGAGTAGCCCTTCTCGCCGCCGGCGGACGCACCAACACCCAGATCGCGCAACTGCTGTTCATCGCCCCACGCACAGTCGAGACCCATCTCACGAGCAGCTACGCCAAGCTCGGGATCCGCTCACGGCGAGAGCTCCAGGGAGCTCTGCAGACAGACCGCTCAGGTTCGGGACCCAAAGGTTCGTGATCGATCAGCTCTATGTGGTGTCGCCGGAGACAAAGCGGCCGGGCAGTTCCGTTGCGCGTCAGGTTAGGCCGGCGGCCGCCAGTATTTCGGGGTCGGGCTCGACCGTTCCGTGTGGCCCGAGCGGCTCCGGGTAGGTGGGCCGCAGGCCGCGCCGGCGAGCGACCGCACCCAGCATCGCGAAGCCGGCGCGCTGTATCGCTGCTGGGGGCTTTGTCATCTGGATCACGTCGCCTGAACAGTGCGGACCGCGGATCCTGCCGCTCTGTCTCGAACGATCCAGTTAAGCCAGCCATGCGCACAGTCCGGGGACCGCCCTACAACGTGTCGGGCGTTGAGCTGCGGGTCAGGGTTGTGGCGGGATTGGGAAGTCATAGCGTTCGGTGAGTACGTGACGCCCGGCTGCGCCCGCCAAGATGCAGAAGCTGGGGCGACAGGATGCAGCAGACCAAGGGGGGATCCCGCTGCCCGGGGCACCAAACACGTATTTGAAGCCGGTGCCATCCCATGCTTGAGCGGTTCCTTGGCCGCTGTCGGGGATGGTGGCGCCAAGCGCGAGGCAGCGAATCGCTGTCGCGCACGAGACGTCATAGAACTCGCCGGCGCCTTCGCCGGCGGCGATCGGCAGCGTGGTGAGATGTCCGCCGGTGAGCTGATCGGCGACCGGAGACGCGACGTGGCCTACGGTCTGCGAACCCACGAGCAGGCAGGACGTAGCATCCGGACAGGAGACGCTGCGGAGCTCCGAGCGCCCCGGAAGACCGACGTGCACCGGTTGCCAACGCGTTCCGCCCCAGCGCAACATGGTCCCGTGGGCCGCACGCCGCGTCGTATGACCTCCCACGGCGACGCATGAGTTAGCCGACTCACAAGACACCGCGTTCAGGCGAGCGTCTCCGTGGCTGACCGGCTTGCTTCGATAAGCGAGCGTCCACTTGCCGTCCTGCCACCGTTGTGCGATCGCAGCCCCGCCATCGCCACGCAGGTAGCCCCCGACAGCTGAACACTCCCCCGGGGCCGCGCAGGAGACTGAACTCAGGTCACCGTTCGCCGTCGCGCCGCCGAGCGCGACCGGTGCTGTGACATGCCAGCGAGATCCGTCCCACCGCTCAGCAACAGGGAGCCATGCCTTGCCGCGCTGGCCAGTGCCGACCGCCATACACCAGCCCGAGGTGGCGCAGGAGATGCTCTCAAGAAAGACGGGTTGCAGCCCCGATATGGGGCCGTCTGAGACGATCGTCCATCGGACTCCGTTCCAGCCCTCGATCAGACCCTCGCGCCGGCGGTTGGCCGTCAGAAATGATCCAACGGCGAGGCAGTCGGTGTCATCCGTGCACGAGACGCCGGCGAACCGATCGCCGCGCGAGCCACGAGGGGACGGAGCCGCCAGCAACACCGGCGCCGCCGTAGCCGCCAACGGCCAGCAAGCCAGCCCCACCACAACGGCCACGAACACGAACATCAACCGACGAGCTGGCTGTCCCAATAGCACCGACCTCATCTGAACTCCCAAAATTGAGATGTCCGAACGCCGTCTTAACGATTGGCAGCCACCGATGATGCGCCCTTTGCCTCTCCCTCGCAGTCGCCCGTCGGACAACGCCACGCGCGTCAGAGCGCGCACACACGTAGCAGGCCGTCGGCATCGGCTTCCACCACAGGCCGCCCAAACCTCACGCGCTCACGCGTGCGCCCCGTCGCTTTGGGCTCGTGGGGATGGCGTCACTCGTCGGGGGTTCCTTGATGGCTTGCCCGACGAAGGCAATCGTCCGCCGCAGACTCGCCCCGGCGAGCGCCATGGCGACCAGGCGACTTCCGCAGAATCGCTGGCGCGCACTATCTCCGCCACGATCTGGATCGTCAGCTCGCTCGCCTGGTCGGCAATCCCGTCGGCGACAACTGGATGACCCGGAGACGTCGTAGCTGATCGTTGTCCTCAACCCCAGCTATCTCTCAACCAGGTGGTTGGACGGAGGGGCAGCTATGTGTGCTCGCGTCAGGCGAGCTTCGCGTGGGGCGCGTCGCCTCCCGATCCGCGACCGTCCGGGACTGCCGCTCCGGCGCGACCGGCGCCCGTAGCGGCAGCCGGGATCTCGTAGCCGATGGGGCACTGAGATGCAGAAGCCAGGCGGACGATCGATCGTCCGCGTCTGAGCGGCGAGGTTCTTTCACGTGTCGGTGAAGCCTGGTGCTCCGGCGCGCCCGTTGAGCCCGCTCTGCCGCGGACCGTTGACCGACCGCGTGACAAGCGAGTCTGCGCGGATCGCGTCGCTGGTCTTCGGCCGGCACCCGTAGAGCCTTGCTTACAGGTTGCACGGGATGGCCGCACCCCCGCCCCTCGCGGCTTGTCAGCCGCTGATGATCGCGAAGTTGTGGGTGAGTGTGTGCGAGTGGCGCGAGCCGATCGTGGCAACGACCTTGGCCTCATAGGGGCCGGGCTTGAGGGCGTGTCTGGCTATGTGGCCGCTGAACGTCACGTGGTTGGTGCCCTCGTGCCCGTTGATCTTGACCGCGCCGATGGGGAACAGCTGGGTGCATCGGGTGGGCTTGGACTCGGCGGCGACGCATGCTTTGCCGTGGCGGTGGCCGTGGCGTTTGGCCCAAATCGTCATCGTTACCTTTGCCGCCGCGGAGAGCGTGAAGTGCACGGTCGTGCCGTATGCGACGCCCTTGCGACGGCGCTTGGCGCCGGTGACGGCGAACCGGCTGTGGCTGAACGACAGCCCGCGCAGCACCGGCACGACAACTGGCTTGACGACCCCGGGGGGCGGCCCGGGCGAGCTGGTCGGCGGCGGCGGTGGTGGGCAGCCGGTCGGGGCGGGAGTCTGAAACGCGCCGATGTCGACCCTCGCCGGACCGTTGCAGATCAGCGGCCCTGAGCGCGGCGTCAGATCGAAGTCAAGCTCCCCGGGCGCCAGGACCGAAAGATCGCCGGCGCCGATCGTCGGCGACCCCGGCGCTTCGTGCAGATCACCGCCGGCCGGATCGGCGAACAACGGCGGCGCGGTCACACCCCCATTCGTTCCGGGTGCGGTGACCACGACGCCGGTGCCGCTCGTGGCCTGCGTCGCGTAGGCCGAGTGGCCCAACGCGAGCGTCACACTCGAGCCCGACGACGAGTCCGTGCCCGCGTCGAGGTCATGCGTCGCACCCGAGAGGATCGTGTTGGCGATGTCGAACCTGATCTTCGCGCCGTTGTCCGCCTGGGCCGCGAGCCCCGCGGCGTCCCCGACCGCGGTGACGTTGCGCAGCGTCGTCGCGGCGCTCTGCGACGACGCATCGAGCGACGCGACGATCGCCTTCCCGCCCGCGACCAACGCCCAGCAGACGCTGTCGCGCACTGTCGCGTTATAGAACAGGCACGCCGCGCCACCGGACGACTCATTGGCGACGAACACGCGCTCGGCGGTCCCGCCCTCCATCACCAAACCGTTCGAGCTGTCAGTCGCGATGATCCGAACGTCATGCAGATCGGCGGGAAGACCGGTCTCCAAAAAGAAGGCCGCGCCGCCCACGATCAACGGCCTCGCGGCGCCCGGCTGCCCCTCGATCGTGACCCTGTGACCCACGAGCAGGCCCGACCCCTGATGATAGGTCCCGGGCGCGAGCACGATCGTGTCGCCGTCCTTCACACCGCCGCTGCCAGTACCGATAAGCGCCGTCGACAGGCTGCACGGGGCACTCTGCGCGCACGGCTGCGCGCCGCTGGCGCCGGGCGCTGCGTAACGGGTGTCGGCAAGCGCCCCCGAAACCCCCAGCCCCAGAGCGCCCACACCTACCAAGACGCCGAACAGACCGCGGGCTCGCCCCACTGATCGATCGAGCCTGATCACCCTCGACCCCGCCCAAGTGTCGACGCCCGCATCCCCCGGCGATCCAGGCGACCGCCACCGAAGCTAGCCACAAGAGACTTGACGGCCAGCATCAGGCAGCCCAGCACGATGCACGTCGCCCCGATAACCAACGATGCTCGGCGCCCGCCAGCAACCGCTGGGCGTCCTGCACGGCCGCTCGCTTGTCGCCCGCCGGTGATTCAACCCGCGCGCTCGGCCAAGCGACGACCCGACTGGCCACAGCCGCGGACACCGACCCAAGCCAGACCACAACACCAACGCAACCACAGGCCGCGCCGACAAACGCCAGGACCTTCCAGGATCCAATCCGTCTGGTCAACGGACGAAGCCTACGCGCAGATACCCGGCCCGCTCAACCCCAAGCCCCTTCCACGATCGAGTGACGCTCGCGACCACCCCCCGCGCAGCCGACTGCACGGTGAGGTTTTGGGAGGCGTAAACGTGACTCGAGACGCTCTCAAACGCGCTACGCGAACCTGCGCTGCCCGGCAGCTCCGTCGCCCAGTCAGCATCGCCACTGTCGTCAAGCTCGACCGGAAACCCGATCGCAACGCCCGGCACAGCCTGACGTCGTCGCACGATCCGGGCAACGCGAGTTTCATAGTTGCCGACCCGGCAGCCACGGCCCTCAGCGGGAGGGGTCCGGGCTGGTGATGGGGATGACGCTGCCTTCTGTTGACATGCGCTGTCGGCACTCCGCGCTCCTCCAGGACGATCCTCTGGATCCCTCGCCGGCAGGAGATGTTGGGCGCGCGGACGTGCGCGCTTCGGTGGGAGCTGCTGTCGACGTAAATGGCGAGTTCCGCACTCAAGCCGAAGTTCACTTTCGAGACCGCCGTCGGGACGCCCTGGATTGGTGAGCGTCGCGGATGCGTTCGTAGTCGTGTTCAGCCGAAATTGGGAGCGTCCCTTTGGCTGGCTTTATTGAGGCGATTTCGAGGCTTCAGGAAGGCGGCCGCGTGATGCTCTCGGCCTGGCCAGCGGGATAACGTCGGCTTGCAGATGTGCCTCCCCGGGGAGGGTCAGCGTGTCCGGTTCGATGACCGCGTCCGGCAGTGCCGGCGCGCGTGGCGTTGAGGACTACGTCGTCGCGGGACTGCGCAACTCCTTGTAGACGTTAGGTTGGGGTGTTTCTCGTGAGCATCCGTGGCCCTGGCGAATTCGTGAGCGGCACCAGTGTTAGGAGGAATAGGTACCGGCTATAGGATGCGGCTACTTATGGCTCGCGGTGACTCGGCTCCTGGGGGGCTGGTTCTGTGCGATCGGCGTGACGAGCGCGTGGCGCTCGATGGGCTGGTCGAGGACGCGCGCGTGGGGCAGAGCGGGGTGCTGTTCTTGCGCGGCGACGCGGGGATCGGTAAGACGGCGCTGCTCGAGCATGCGATCGGGTCGGCGTCAGATATGCGGGTGCTGCGCGCGGTTGGGGTCGAGGCGGAGATGGAGCTTCCGTTCGCCGCGCTGCACCAATTGTGCGGACCGCTGCTCGATCGCCTGGACGGCCTTCCGGGACCCCAGCGCGACGCGCTGGCGACGACGTTCGGGTTGAGCGCGGGTGCGGCGCCGGACCGCTTCTTTGTTGGCTTGGCGGTGCTTGGTCTGTTGTCTGACGCGGCGCAGGTGCGCCCGCTTTTGTGCGTGATCGATGATGCGCAGTGGTTAGACCGGGCGTCTGCGCAGGCGTTGGCGTTCGTCGCGCGCAGGATGCTGGCGGAGCCGGTGGTGATGTTGTTCGCCGCCCGTGAGTCGAGTGATCTGCTCGTGGGTCTGCCGGAGCTGGCGCTGGAGGGGCTAGGGGATGCCGATGCACGCGCGCTGTTGGCGTCGGTGGTTCCTGGACGGCTGGACGAGCGGGTCGCCGATGAGCTGCTGGCGGAGACGAGGGGTAACCCGTTGGCGTTGTTGGAGCTGCCGCGGGGTCTTTCGCCGGCGCAGCTCGCGGGCGGCTTCGGTTTGGCGGCGGCGCTGTCGCTGTCGGGTCAGATCGAGGAGAGTTTCCAACGGCGGCTTGAGGCGCTGCCCGCCGACACCCAGCGGTTGCTGTTGTTGGCGGCGGCGGACCCGACCGGTGACCCGGGCCTCTTGTGGCGGG
>DATNKY010000122.1:0-7445 GCA_035603155.1 Solirubrobacteraceae bacterium | reverse complement strand
GCTTCGCGCGTGACGTCGGCGCGCCGGAAGGTGGGCACGGTGACGGCGAGTCCGTCGGGCGCGTCAGCGACCGTGAACTCGAGTGCCCGCAGGATCTCAGCGCACCGCGCTCGCGAGAGCTCGACGCCGAGCAGCCGGCGCACGCGCGCGTCACGCAGGCGCAGCACCTGTGGCGCCGGCCCGGGCCCGCCGACGTCGATCGTGCCCGCGAGTAGGCGTGCGCCGCACAGCTCGATCAACAGGGCCGCCGCGACGGCCTGTCCGTCCATCGCCTGCTCGGGCTGGATCCCCTTCTCGAACCGAGACGACGCCTCGCTGCGAAGTCCCAGCTTGAGTGAGGTGCGGTGGACGTTCGCGCCGTCCCAGTTCGCCGCCTCGAGCAGCACGCGCGTGGTGCCGTCGTGCACTTCGCTGCGGGCGCCGCCCATCACGCCGGCGATCGACGTCGGCCCGTCGGCGTCGGCGATCAGGAGCATCTGATCGTCGAGAGTCCTGGTCTGACCGTCGAGCGTCTGCACCTGCTCCCCTGGCCTGGCGCGCCTCACGGTCAGTTCCGCACCGGCGACGCGGTCGAGGTCAAACGCGTGCAGCGGCTGGCCGGTCAGCAGCATCACGTAGTTGGTGATGTCGACGACGTTCGAGATCGGCCGCTGCCCGGCCGCCATCAGACGAGCCTTCAGCCACCACGGCGAGGGACCGATCTTGACGTCCTCGAACACGCGCCCCGTGAACCGCGGACATAGATCCGGGCACTCGACGATCACGTTCGCACCCTCCACATTCCCCGCGGTCCCGGCATCATCGGTCCACGGCGGTGGTCTGAGGGCGGCGCCGGTGGCGGCGTGAGCTTCGCGCGCGACGCCGTAGATCGCCAGGCAGTCGGGACGGTTGGGTGTGATCTCGAGCTCGAGCACATCTGTCGAGATCGGCAACACCCCCTCCAGGGGCGTTCCGGGCACCAGGCCGTCGTCCTCGAGCACCATGATGCCGGCGTGCTCGGTACCGATGGCGACCTCGTCCTCGGCCAGGATCATCCCGTTCGACGTCTGGCCTCGTAGCTTTGCGACCTTGAGCTTGGACCCGTCGGGCATCACCGCGCCGGGCTTGGCGACTGCGACCGTCTGCCCGGCCGCCACGTTCGGCGCGCCGCAGACGATCTGACTGGGCTCGCCATCGCCGACGTCCACCAGGCAGACGCTCAGCCGGTCGGCATCGGGGTGCTGCTCGGCCTTCAGCACACGGCCGACGACGAAATTCTCCAAACCGCCGACGCCGTGATGCTCGATCCGCTCGACCTCGGTTCCGGTCATCGCGAGGCGGTCGGCGAGCGCCGCCGTGTCGAGATCGGGGCGGCAGTACTCATGCAGCCAGTCGACCGGAACGCGCATCAGGGGTGTCTCCGCTCGGGCGCCAGCACTAGAACTGCTCCAACATCCGGATGTCGTTCTCGTACAGCAGCCGCAGGTCGGGGACCCCGTGCTTGAGCATCGCGATCCGCTCGATTCCCATCCCGAACGCGAATCCCTGGACGCGCTCGGGGTCGTAGCCGTACTCGCGCACGTGTTCGAACACGTTCGGGTCCACCATCCCGGAGCCCAGGATCTCGATCCAGGCGTTGCCCTTGCACACCGGGCAGCGCTGGCCGTCGGCCGTCACACCCTGGTTGCAGTTAAAGCAGGAGACGTCGACCTCGACGCTCGGCTCGGTGAACGGGAAGAAATGCGGTCGCAGCCGGACCTCGCGCTCGTCGCCGAAGATCGCCCGGGCGAACGTCAGCAGCGTGCCCTTCAGGTCGGCGAGGGTGATGTCGTCGTCGACCGCCAGACCCTCGACCTGGTGAAACTGCGGCGTGTGCGTGGCGTCGTTGTCGAGCCGGTACACGCGACCCGGGACGACGATGTAGATCGGCGGCGGCTGCTGTTCCATCGCCCTGATCTGCACCGGCGATGTGTGCACCCGCAGGAGCCTCGCCTGCGGGTCGAAGAGGTCATCGGTGGGCTCAACGTAGAACGTGTCTGTCATCAGCCGCGCCGGATGCGTCGGCGCGTGGTTGAGCGCGTCGAAGTTGTAGTAGACGGTCTCGACCTCGGGGCCCTCGGCGACGTTGAAGCCAAGGCCGATGAACACGTCCTCGATCTCCCGCCAGGTTTGCGTGATCAGGTGCAGGCGCCCGAGCTGCGGCGCCGGATCGGCTGGGCGCGTGACGTCGATCCGATCCTCCTTCAGACGCGCGTCGAGCTCGCCGGCCTCGAGCGCCGCGCCCTTGGCCTCGATCGCCGCCTCGAGGCCCTGGCGAGCCTGGTTGGCCGCCTTGCCGGTCGCGGCGCGCTGCTCGGGCGGCAGCTGCGCGACGCCGCGCAACAGATTGGGAAGCTCGGCCTTGCGACCCAGATACCGGACCCGGACCTCCTCGAGCGCGTCGGTGGTCGCCGCGGCGTCGATCGCGGCGTTCGCCTCGTGCTCGATCTCGCCGATCCGCTCACTTACAGGTGCGCCATCCACACTCATTCGGCCGCCATCCTAGTCACCTCATAGAGCGCGATCGCCGCCGCCGTCGCGGCGTTCAGCGAGTGCGTCTGGATCGGGATCTGAGCCGTCTCGTCGGCGGCCTTGACCACGTCCGCCGGGAGGCCCTCGCGCTCGGCGCCGACGAGCAGAGTCACGCCCTCACATTCGACCTCGCGCAGCGGGCGTCCCTCGCCGGCGACCAGGGCGATCTTGCGCCCCGGAAGCTCCGAGACCGCATTCACGCGCGCGAGCACGACCGCGAAGATCGCCCCCATGCTCGCCCGGACCGCCTTCGGGCTGAACGGATCGGCCGTTCCCGGGCCGAGCACGACCGAGGAGGCGCCGAACGCCCGGGCGCTGCGCAGCACCGCACCGACGTTGCCGGGGTCCGACAGGCCGTGCAGATACACGCACAGCGGACCCACGGGCGTGGGCGCCCAGCGCTCCTCGTAGACCGCCAGCGTGCGCGTCCCCGATCCGAGCCCAGAGGCGGAGTGAAGCAGCGACCGCTCGACCTCGGTCCCGGGCAGACCGCTGCCCGCGACGCAGTAGCGCTCGACCGGCGCCCACCCGGCGGCGTCGGCGGCCGCGAGCAGATCCTCTCCCTCGGCCACGAACCGTCCGCTGCGCTCGCGCCAGCGGCGACGCTGGTTGAGCTTGCGAATCTCCTTGAGCTTGTCGTTGTGCGGGCTTGTGATCGTCATCTGAAACAAAAAAGGCGCCGTCTCCTGGAGGAGCGGCGCCCGAGTGGCGGTGCTGGTGTGGTCGGCTTGTCGCTCAGCCGGCCGCCAGCGCCTCGCGGGCGCGGTCGGCAAAGCGTCGGAACGTGTCAGGGTCGCGGACTGCCATGTCGGCCAGGATCTTGCGATCGAGCTCGACGCCGGCGTCCTGCAGGCCGTGCATGAACTGCGAGTAGGACAGGCCGTTCTGGCGTGCCGCGGCATTGATCCGCGTGATCCACAGGCGGCGGAAGTCGCGCTTGCGGTTGCGTCGATCGCGATACCGGTATTGGTCTGCCTTGAGGACCGCTTCCTTGGCGGTCCGGTAATGCCGGCTCGCGTCGCCGCGGTAACCCTTCGCGAGCTTCAGCGTCGCGCGACGCTTCTTGCGGGCGTGGATCGAGCGCTTGACGCGGGTCACGAGCGCTTCGCCCCCAGCAGAACCTTTACCCGCGCCTCGTCGTGCTTGGAAACCACCGACGGGTTGCGATGCTGACGCTTACGCTTCGATGACTTCTTCTCGAGGATGTGGCTCGTGAACGAGTGCCGTCCCCGGACCTTCCCGGTCGCGGTCACCTTGAAGCGCTTCTTGGCGCCCGAATGGGTCTTCATCTTCGGCATTGCGAGGCAAGAGTAAAGCAGACGCCTCGCCGAGGCCCGGGCAGTGCGCCGGGGCGCGTCGCCCGGCGCGTTCGCGAGGACCGAGCGTCCGGCTAGGACGCGGCGTCGCTCGGCGCGCTGGCCGCTTCGCTGGCCGCGCTCGCCGCTTCGGTCGGTTCGCTCGCCGCTTCGGTCGGTTCGATTCGCTCGCTCGGCGATTCGATCCGCTCGCTCGGCGGTTCGATCGCCTCGCTCGCGGCTTCGGCCGTGACGTCGACCGCTTCGGCTTCGCCGGTGCCGTTCTCGCGCGCGCGATCTCGTCGGCTGGACCGGTGACCGTTGCTGTCCGGTTCCTTGCTCGCGGCGTCCGGTTCCTTGGCACCTTCGACCTCGCCGGCCAGCACCGCCTTGGACGGCGCGAGCATCATCGTCATGTTGCGCCCGTCCTGGAGCGGCGACTGCTCGACGACGCCGACCTCCGACAGCTCTTCGGCGAGCCGGTCGAGCAGCGCGGTCCCGCGCTCGGGGTGGGTCACCTCGCGACCGCGGAACATGATCGTCACCTTGACCCGGTCCCTGCCGAGCAGAAAGCGCCGGACGTGGCCCTTCTTGGTGTCGTAGTCGTTCTGCGCGATCTTCGGCCGGAACTTGATCTCGCGGATCGTGATCTGCTGCTGGTGCTTGCGGGCCGCCTTCAGCTTCTGTGCCTGCTCGTACTTGTACTTGGAGTAGTCGAGCACGCGGCAGACCGGGGGCCGCGCATCGGGCGCCACCTCGACGAGGTCGAGATCGCGCTCCTGGGCGTACGCGAGCGCATCGGAGGTCTTGATGACTCCGATCTGCTTGCCGTCCTCGCCCACGAGCCTCACTTCGGGGACCCGGATCCGATCGTTGATCCGAGTCGTGTCCCGCTCCGGCGGGCGCCGGTCAAACCTGCGGGGTACCGGCACTAGTTGAAGGCCCGGCGTTGGGTCAAGCGGTGCCGAGCCGTGTTCGGTGCAGTTGGATCAACGGATGCGAGTATAGCGGCGCGAGCTATCGCTTCGTGCGACTTTTTACGAGTTTCTCGATCCGTTGCGCGAATTCATCGACCGAGACCGCGCCCGCATCGCCGCCATGGTGCTCTCGCACGCTGACGACGGCCGAGTCGCGATCGCGATCGCCGACGACGAGCATGAACGGGATCTTCCGAAGCTCAGCGTCCCGGATCTTGCGCGGTAGCGACTCGGTGCGTTCGTCGACCTCGGCGCGCACATCACGGTCGCGCAGGCGACTGACGACCTCGGCTGCGTAGTCGTTGTGGCGATCGGCGATCGGGAGCACGATCGCCTGGACGGGCGTGAGCCAGACCGGGAGCTCGCCGGCCGTGTGCTCGAGGAGGATCCCGATGAAGCGCTCGTAAGAGCCCATCAGCGCGCGATGGATCATCACCGGCTGGTGCTCGGCATTGTCGGCGCCGGTGTACGTGAGGCCGAACCGCGCGGGCATGTTGTAGTCCAGCTGCACGGTCCCGAGCTGCCACGAGCGTCCGAGCGAGTCGGTCATGTGCATATCGATCTTGGGTCCGTAGAAGGCGCCGTCGCCCTCGTTGATCTCGTACGGGAGGTCTCGCAGGTCCAGCGCGTTACGGAGCGCGGCCTCGCTCAGGTCCCACAGCTCGTCTGACCCGATCCGCACTTCGGGACGGGTCGAGAGCTCGAGCCGCACGTCGAACCCGAACACGTCGTAGGTCGCGAACGCGAAGTCGATGCAGGCCGATACCTCGTCCTGGATCTGGTCCTCGGTGCAGAAGATGTGCGCGTCGTCCTGGACGAAGTTGCGCGTCCGCAGCAGCCCATGCAGGGTCCCGCTGGGCTCATCGCGATGCAGAAGTCCGGGCTCGGAGTAGCGCACGGGTAGATCCCGGTAGGAGTGCGGGCGCAGCGAGTAGAGCTTCGCGTGACCGGGGCAGTTCATCGGCTTCAGCGCCATCGCCCGGTCCTCGGACTCGGTCAGGAACATGTTCTCGTCGTACTTGTCCCAGTGGCCGGAGGTCTTCCACAGCGAGCTGTCGTAGAGCACCGGCGTCTTGACCTCGGTGTAGCCGCGCGGCGCTCCCATCTCGCGGCTCAGCGCAACCAGCGAGTTGAAGACCTGCGTGCCGGCGGGAAACCAGAACGCCATTCCCGGCGCGACGTCGGAGAACGTGAACAGGCCGAGCTGCGGGCCCAGGCGGCGGTGGTCGTTGGCCCGCGCCCGCTCGAGCACCTCGAGATGCTCCTCGAGCGCCTCGCGGGTCAAGAACGCGGTCCCATACACCCGCGTGAGCATCTGGCGCTTGGCGTCCCCGCGCCAGTAAGCGCCGGCGACAGACTGCAGCTTGAACGCCTTGATCCGTCCGGTGCTCGGCGCGTGCGGCCCCCGGCACAGGTCGGTGAACGGACCGTTGGTGTACAGCGACACGGTGTCGACGCCGTCGTCGCGGATCAGATCCTCGATCAGTTCGACCTTGTAGGGCTGGTCCTCGGCCCGGAAGCGCTCGAGCGCCTCGCCGGCGCTGACGTCCTCGCGAACGAACCGCTCGTCGGCGTCGATGTGCTTCTGCATCTGCGCCTCGATCGGCCCGAAGTCGGACTCGCTGATCGTGACGCCGGGCGGGAACTCGAAGTCGTAGTAGAAACCGTCGCGGATCGGCGGGCCGATCGAGATCTTGACGCCCGGATAGAGCTCGAGCACCGCGGTCGCGAGCACGTGCGCGGTGTCGTGGCGGATCAGCGTCAGCGCGTCATCGCCGCTGCGGTCGGTCACGATCTGGAGCGGCGGGGCGTCGCCGTCTGTATCGGGCAGCGGCCGCCCGAGATCGCGGACCTCGTCGTCGACCTTGACCGCCAGCGCGGCCCTAGCGAGGCCAGGGCCGATCGCCGCCGCCGCGTCGGCGCCGGTTGCCTGTGCCGGCAGGCTCAGCTCGGTCCCATCGGGAAGCGCGTAGTGCATTGCGCCTGATGCTAATGGCAGACCGTCTGTGTCAGCGGGACCCGCTAACGCGAGAGGTCTGTGTGAGCGGGATCGGCTAACGCGAGAGCGTCTGCGTGAACGGGATCGCGCAGGTGGTGACGATCCGCTGGACCGTGTTGTGATCCTCGAGACCCGCGCGGTCCCGAGCGCGAACGACGAAATACGCCGGACCGAGTGCGGGCACGGTGACCGTCAGGCGCGTCGCGCCGGTCGGGCTGGTCCAGCCCGGCTTGGAGAAGTCCTCGCCCCCGGGGGTGGCCGAGTAGTAGACGTCGTAGACGATCTGCGAGCTCGGCGTGTTGGGGTCAGTCGCCGGATTCCAGGACAGCATCACGGATCTCGTAGCGGGCACGATCCTCGGCCGGAGCGGTCCGCAGGCGGTTGTTGCGCTCTGCAACCCGGCGAACATTGGCCCGGCGGTCGACCCGCCGGACGGAGCGCTGGTCGACTTCTTCACCCGGAACGAGAAGTGCCCGATTGTCCGTGGGGCGATCTCGATCTGCGGACACGCAATCTTGGGGATCGGTCGACACACGACCTCCGAGATCTCGACGATCTGGCCGTGGAATCTCCCGGCGCACCACAGATGGCTCGCGCCCCGGGGCGCGAGCTTGACCCGGATCC
>DATNKY010000657.1:0-3551 GCA_035603155.1 Solirubrobacteraceae bacterium | reverse complement strand
CCCGCCATTTGCTGACCGTCGAACGCAACGCCAAGTAGCCGACGATACCGGGGAGAGTCGGCAGCCAGAATGAGATCGCCCGGTAGGCCAGAACGGCGATGACAGCGCTGCCCGCGGGTACCCCAAACGCTACGAACGCCGCGATCATGCCACCCTCAACGCCTCCGATACCGCCAGGTAGCGGCAGCAGGCTACCGAGGGTGCCGAGGAAATAGCCGACCACCAGGACGGCCGGCGGGACGCCGGTTCCGAACGCGTGGAAGCAGGCCCCGAGTACAGCAATGTCAAACCCCCAATAAGCGACGGCCCCCAACAGGCCGATCCGTCTTTGTCGGGCGAGGTCGATCGCGGTTCGTACGCCGCTGCCGAGCGCGTCGGGCGCCTTCGCCAGCGTGGTCGCGATTTTACCCAGCGCTCCGGGGCGCTCGGCGAACCGTCGCAGCCGATGCTCGACATCGCGCGGCATCAGCGCCAAGCTGAGGATCGCGACGATCAGCAGCGCCGCAAACGCAGCTGGAACGACCGTGAGCGCAAAGGAGCCGCCACCCGCGAACACTCCGGTCCACAACCCTAACCCGCCCACGATCAATGCGCAGAGGTAGACCGAGTACTGCACGACCAAACTGGCGACCATGCGGCATGCGATCACCGAGGCCGACATCCCAGCGCGGTCCAATGCCCAGGCCGTAACCGCCACTCCGCCCGCCCCAGCGGCGGCGACCAAGCGGATAGCCGCGATCCCCGCGAGCGGGATCTCCAGGCTCACGCGCCAGTCGATCCGCGGCACGCCACGACCAAATACGGTCCGAAACAACGTCGCGTAGCCTGCTATCGACAGCAGTTCGAGCGTCGCGCCAACCGCGAGCAGGAGCGGATCGCCCCGGCGAAGCTGACCCCACGTCTGCTTGAGCCCTGCCAGTTTGGGGATCAGGAAGTACAGGCCGATCAGGGCCGCGACGATCAGCGCTGAGCCGAACAGGAGCCGTGACCGAGTGATCAACCCGGTCGGCTCGTTGCCTTCGTCCGTTACCGGTGAGGCGCCGTCGCCGGCCGTGCCGGCGCTCTTTGACGCGAGCGGCTGCGTTTCCCCGAGACCGCCATCCCGATCGTCTTTCGGCGGGGCATGGGAACCTCGACCTCGCTCACCGGTAACAGCCATCCAAGATGCCTCCTGATCTGACCTTACCCCGGCTTAGACCTAGCTAGACAGAACGAAGCCGCGAACATCTGGGCTCGGGTCCACGGTCAGCGGCCCGTAAACGACGTTTTGACGGAGTTACGCGATCTTTGAGCGCTGGAGGCGTGCAAGTTGAGCGCTGGAGGCGTGCAAGTCGCGTTTTCGGGGCAGTCTGACGCTGATGTTGGACTCAAGGATCACGCCCGCGACCCTCTACAGGACCGTGCTGCTTGCGTTCGGGCTCGTGATCGCCGGGTTGGTGTTCGAGCAACTCGTGACGTTGGCCCTGGCTGTGCTGATCGTGTTCGTGATCTCGCTGCCACTTTCGGCGGCCGCGACAATGCTTCAGCGGATTGGCATTCCGAGGGCGGTCGGTGCTGTGCTGGCCTTGCTGCTCGCTGTGGGAGCCTTGGGAGCGATCGTCGCCCTGATCGTCCCGATCTTCACCCACGAGATCAACCAGTTCATTGGCTCGCTTCCGAGCATCGTCGACGAGATCCGTCACCGCCTCGGCCGGCTGACCGGCGGCTCGCCGGGCAAGACCGGAGCGCAGCTACAGCATTTCGTCGACGGCTATACCCAGCATCCATCGAAGCTGCTCGGTCCGCTGGCATCGATCGGTGAGAGCGTCGTTGCCGTACTGGCGGCGGTGATCGTCATGGTTCTGACCGCGCTCTACACGGCGATCCATCCCGAGCCGCTGGCCACCGGATTGGTCAGACTCGTCGCGCCGTCGAGGAGGCGTCAGGCTGAGCACATCCTGTCGCGGCTGGCGGAATCGTATATCGGCTGGTTGCGCGGCCTGGTCATCGGGATGGTCGTGCTTGGCGGCATCACGTACGTAGGTCTGTTGATCGTCGGACTGCCGTTCGCGGCGTTCTTCGCCGTCTTCACGGCGGTCGCAATGATCATCCCGTACTTCGGTGCGCTGTTCAGCTCGATCCCGCCGATTCTCTACGCCTTGACCATCTCCCCCGGCAAAGCCGTGATCGTCGCGATCATCTATGTCGTCGCGCACCAGGCGGAGGGTGCCGTCATTCAGCCGCTGGTCATCGGCCGAACCGTGAAACTTCATCCGGCAGTCGTGGCTATTGGAGTCGTTGCGGTCGAGCAGTTGTTCGGCATCGTGGGCCTGATCGTCGCGGTACCCATCCTGTTGACGATCAAGATCCTGATCGAGGAGCTATGGATAAAGCCCGTCGAGCACAGTGATCGTTCCTTCACGGGCGACCTGGCCAGCGCGCCGATTAACGATCTGGTCTCGGTCGCGGGCACACCGGCGACCCGGACCGTGCGAGTTGGCGCGCCACCCGAGCGCTGAGCGGCGACGGACCGTCTTCATCTGATCGGTCCTGGGTGTCGAAGAGTCGCAGAAAAGCGAGTACAGTCGTCTTCCGGGCTGATTTGCCGGCTCTTGCAGAATTGCTCGCTGAGGCCACCGTTTCTTGATGACCTAACGGGTCGTTTCGTCCGAGCGACAGAAACGCCGTCAATAGAACGACACCTCCGGTCAGTGGGGACACCTTCACTGTGCGGTGATGCGCGGTGAGACAAGATAGCCATGGCCTTTGTGGCCTGCAAAGCCAAGACGCACGCGTTCCGTCCCGTGTTTCGAGCGTGGCCTGTCCCAAGCAGCGAGTTCGGATGATGGACGCCGTGCCGACATCGCGTTCGACGACGAAACGACGCCAGGTTCGGGCGATGCGGAGCAGGGCGCCGGAATGACGCGCGGCAAGCGGATGCTGGTGCAGGTGGCGGTCACGCTGACCGCCTGTCTTGGAGTCTGCGCGACGGCTCAGGCGGGTGGAGTGGTCGGGGTCCCGGTGATCATTGACTCGTTCGGGAACCCCAACCTCGCAGCCGGCCCGTTCACGCGGTCGGTCATCCCACTTCCGGCGGCGGGCACATCGATCGGGACGCCGGAGGGAACGTTCTCGCAGAGCAACGCTGTCGCAACGATGAAGATGTCAGGGGCGGGTAATGCGATCAGCGGGACCACGCTTGAGTACGTGCCGACGTCTGGTGCCCCGGTTGACCTGACTGGTGGCGGCACGGACGCGCAGGTCTTCATCGATTTCGCGCTGATCGACCAGGTGCCCGCCCCCGACGACCTCAGCGTCCCGGGCGTGACCACGTTCATAACTGCTACGGACGCCAACGGGAACATCGCGACGTCTCCAGCGGATGCGGTCGGAAACTTCTTCGCGTTCAATGCTGCGTTTCCGTTCACCGGCTTCCAGACCCCCACTGGCTTTGACTTCACCAAGGTCACCCAGCTTGACATCAGCTTCGTGTATCCGTCAAGCAACACCGGCGGTGGCAGTTTGGAGGTCCAGGTCAACAAGCTCTGGGCGACGCCCGAGAGTGGCAGGCC
>DATNKY010000650.1:0-10193 GCA_035603155.1 Solirubrobacteraceae bacterium | reverse complement strand
TCTTCGTGTACCTCGCGCCTGGCGCGACCCACGCACCGCACCACGTGCCGCTGGAATGGGCGGACAAGTACAAGGGTCAGTTCGCCGACGGTTGGGATGCACTGCGCGAGTCGATCTTCGAGCGCCAGCAGAAGCTCGGAGTGGTCGGCGCCGACGCCGAACTGACGGCACGGCCGGGCGAGATTCCGGCGTGGGCTGACATGGATGACGAGCTGAAGCCCGTGCTGGAGCGTGAGATGGAGGTCTATGCCGGCTTTCTCGCGCATACCGACTTTCACGTCGGCCGTCTGGTCGATGCGGTCGAGGAGATCGGGGCGCTGGACAACACGCTCGTCTACTACATCATCGGCGATAACGGGGCTTCGGCCGAGGGCACGCTCAACGGCGCGTTTAACGAGATGGCCAATTTCAACGGCGAGGCCGCGATCGAGACGCCGGAGTTCATGGCGAGCGTGAAGGACAAGCTCGGAACGCCGGACGCGTACAACCACTATGCGGTCGGCTGGGCGTGGGCGATGTGCAGCCCGTATCAGTGGACCAAGCAGGTCGCGTCGCACTGGGGCGGCACGCGGAACGGCACGATCGTGCACTGGCCCGACGGTTTCAAGAGCAAGGGTGAGATCCGGGCGCAGTTCAGCCACGTGATCGACGTGGCACCAACTGTCCTCCAGGCGGCCGGGCTGCCGGAGCCGACGTTCGTCAACGGGGTGCAGCAGGCACCGATCGAGGGCACGAGCATGGTCTACAGCTTTGATCACGCCGACGCGCCCGAGCGCCACGATCTGCAGTACTTCGAGATGTTCGGAAACCGAGGTATCTACCACAAGGGGTGGAGCGCCGTCACCCGCCACAGCACCCCGTGGCTGCCGACCGAGAAGCTGCCCGCGTTCGACGACGACGTCTGGGAGCTCTATGACGGCGCCAACGACTGGACCCAAGCCCACGACCTGGCCGCGAAGGACCCCGAACGCCTCGCGGTGCTGCAGCGGCTCTGGCTGATCGAGGCCGTCAAGTACGACGTTCTTCCGATCGACGACCGCCGCTTTGAACGATTGAATGCGACGATCGCCGGCCGGCCGCAGCTGATCACCGGGACGACCCAGACGCTGTTCCCGGGCATGAAGCGACTGAGCGAGAACAGTGTCCTTGACATCAAGAACCGGTCATTCGCCGTGACGGCGGCGATCGAAACGCGGCAGAACGGAACCACTAACGGGGTGATCATCGCGCAGGGCGGCAGGTTCGGCGGCTGGGCCCTCTACGTCAAGGACGGCCACGCCAAGTTCGTCTACAACATCCTCGGCATGAAGGAGTTCGTCACCGAAGCCACCGAACCACTCGCCACAGGCAGCCACCAGGTCCGAGCCGAGTTCGCCTACGACGGCGGCGGGCTCGCCAAAGGCGGCGACGTCACGCTCTACTACGACGGCCGCGCCGTCGGCAGCGGCCGCGTCGAACAAACCCAGCCGCTCATATTCTCAGCCGACGAGACAACCGACATCGGCGACGACTACGGAATGCCCGTCAGCGACGACTACCCGCAGGCGACAAAATTCAACGGCCGCATCGACGTCGTCCAAATCGACACCGGCGATGACGACCACTCCCACCTGATCGACCCAGCCGAAGTCGCGAGGGTCGCAACCGCCCGCCAATAGGCAACACAGTCACGAGGGCCCGCGGTGATGTGGCGCTTCCGCTCAACAGCGCCAGCTCCTGCATCCACGAAGGCTCAGCCATCTGGCGTCGCCCAATTTGGCCCTGCGGACTGCTGCCTTGGATCTCGAGCCGGCCGAAGCGGCAGCGAGCGGCTTAGTTCCCCGGCGGCGACTGAGCGGCAGTCTCTGCGTGCAGCCTGACGACGCTGCCGGCTAGGGCCGCGGCCGCGACCTCGATTGGCTTTTCGCTGGGCTCAATGATGCCTCGGCCTGGCGTGGCAGGTTCCCTCGCGGCCGGGTACAGCGCCGCGCCCGAGGCTCGGCGCCTGGGGGACGCTAGGTACTCCGCACCTCCGGGCTTCAGCTCGGACGAGGCGTCGAGGACCAGGGCCCGCGCGGATCGGGCCTCTCGTCGTTGTCTCGCGAGGCGGGTTGTGCTACAAGCGCGTCTGCGGATTGGCGCGTTGAGGGAGGGCGTTTGGGACCGGTATGGATTGGCTTTTCGTTTGGGCTGGTGCCTCGGTCGTTGCTGAGGGTTGTGATTCGCGCGCGCGTATGGTCGCGACACTTGTTGCGATCTGCCGGACTAGTGGCAGTCGGGGTGTTGGCGCTGGCCGGACGCGCCGATGCGACCTCTCTGACGCCGAGCGTGGCGTTCTATTGGAATCTTCCTGCGCTGCCGGGAAATCCGAGCAACCAAGAGGGGGCGATTGCGGCCAGCCCGGACGGGAACCTGATCTATGTAGCGGACAAATACGCCAACGCGATCGAGGAATACACCTCCGACGGGACGCTCAAGCGTTTAATCAGGTTCAAGGCGCCGACGGCGCCGACGGGGGTGACGACCGACCTGTCCGGCGACGTGTTTTTCGTCTACGAGGCGACGGGCACTGTCGCGAAGTTCACGGCCAATCTCAAACTGCTGTCCAGCTGGAAGGTTCCATTCGCGAAGTCGATCGCGGCCGACCGCGCCGGACGTTTGTTCGTGTTGACCAACTTCCTCAACTCGGTCGGCGAGTACGACACCAAGGGCAAGAGCATCGGGGGTTTCGTCGCGAACTTCCCTGGGCAGTATTTTGGCTTCGCGGGCTATGAACCGCCGGACAAGACGGTCGCCACGGAGATCGCGGTGGACGGCTCAGGCCGCCCGATTGTCGTCGGCGAGTCTGAGCAGCCGCTTTCTAACCCAGAGCCGGACTGTCATTCCGTGATCGACGTGCCGTACCCGAACGGCGTCGACCACCACCCGTACTTTGACCCGCTGGTGAGCGGAGAGACCGTACGCTTCACTCCCTCGGGCGCGGTCGTCAACTACGGCTGGCTGAGCGAATCCGATGTTGATTGCTATCACGGCTGGATCAACGATGGGTACAACCCTGGGGGAGTTGCGGTCGATCCCAACGGCGGGGGTGTGTACGCCACAACCGAGACCCACCTCGCCGTCGAGCGTCTGGATCCGAACCTCAACAATCCCGCTGCGTACGGCGGTCAGCCACCGAGCAGTGAAGGCAATCTACCGCTTCCGTTCTACCCCGAGGCGACGACCATCGCCGGCAACCCTCCACTGAGCGTCGCGTTCGACTGTCACTCCAATCTCTACGTGCTGACCAATTCGAATGCTCGCGTGGTCGTGAAGTACGTCAACCAGGACCACGTGCCGCCGTCGGCATGTTCGCCGCTCCTGCAACGCGCTCTGCTCCGGCCGGGGATCACAGTCTTTACGAAGTTCGCCACCAAGGGCGGCGGAAAGGCGTCGGTCTTGATCGGCTGTCATGTGAAGCTTTGCGTGGGGAGTGTGTCACTAAAGATCGGCTCCTCGGTATGCAAAGCCTGCGCGGCCAGCTTCCCGCGCCCCTTCCGCATCCGCCCAGGCCTCCAACAGACACTGAGCTTGCGGCTGAACAAGCGCGGGCGTACCCTTTTGGCCGAGCACCCCGGCGTCGCGATCAAGATCTTCGGCAAGCTCAAGAACGGCCACACGACGACCAAGGCAGCGCGGCTCCGCAAGCCCACGTCGCTCACGGACATCTGCAGCGTCCCGCCCTCGGTAGACGGAGACGCGTCGATCAGCGGCACCCTGATGCCGCGCCGGGCGCACCAGAAGGTCACCGTCGAGTATGTCCCGCCGGGGACCCCTGGTGTGTTCCTGCCTGCGGTCCAGCGAACCGTTGTGACGGACGGCGCCGGGCGCTTCAGCGACCACCATCAGCTCGGAGAGGCAGGCAGGTGGATCGTGGTCGCGAGCTGGGGTGGGGACAGAACGCATCAGCCGGCGGCCACGCAGCCCTGTGGCGGCACGGTGCAGACGGCGCCAACGCATGTGACGCTCACGTGCCCGTCGGCCGCCGCGATCGGCGCGTCGAGCCCGTTCTCCGGCGCGCTCTCGGGCGCCCCCGCGGACGCGCTCCTCGCGGTGCTTCACATCGCTCCGTCAGGAGCCGTGCGCACGGATGACGTGATCACCGGCACCGGCGGTGCGTTCACCGACGCGTTCGCCCCCAATCAGCCTGGCGCCTGGGAGGCGGAAGCGCACTACAACGGCGACGCTAACCACACGCCCGCCGCCGCGCTCTGCCAGTTCACCGTCGCGCGGCCGCCTAGCACGCTTTCGCTCCAATGCACCTCCGACCCCAACAAGAGATTCATCTCCTGCACGGGCCAGCTGACCTCCCAAGGCGCAGGACTCGGCCAGACTCAAATCAAGCTCACCTACGAGCCGCTCTCGGGGTCGACCACCGCCCACACGGCGACCACAGCCCCGAACGGCACCTTCAGCGACCAGCTAAACGCTCCCGCTGGGACTCTGCTTTTTTCCGGAATGTGGACGATCCAGGCCCAGTACTCGGGTGACAGCGCCCACGCCCCCGCCTCGCACACGGCAGCTGTGACGCTCTAGCCGGGCACAACTCTCACGCGCCGGCACGGTCAGGCATGGACCAAAGGATGACGCGCCCGCGGGCTGGGTGGCGCGCGCTCCGCGCCGTCAGGTTCCCAGCGTGTGGCTCCGCCGGTAAGTCTCGACCACGCCACCGCATCCGAGCAGTTCAGGCCGCGCTCGAGCCACGGCGTCAGTGCTGCTCCCACGAACTTCCAGCACTTTCAAAGCAATCTCGCGACAGGGACCGGTGCGTAGGCAGCAGGCAACCGGCGGCCACCGCCGTCGTGACCGCTATCGCGTGAACTCAATCGCCACGCGTCGGCTTGCGCCACCACGCGCGAGTGCCCTTTGTCGCCCGACCGGCCGTATCGCGAGCGCTGCTCTTTCGATGCCGCGCCGGTCCGAAGGGGAAGCGTCGCCTCGCTGACGATCGGCCCGCGAGGTGGCTCAGTTTTCGTGAAGGCAGGTCTCTTGATGACGGCCTTGAGGTCGCCAAGCCGCTACTGCTTCTGGCGAATACGAGGGCGGTCAGCCTGCTGGCCGTGGCACCTGCTTCGCGCTGACGGGGGTGCTCCGCTCGGGTTGCGGGAGGTCCTATCTTCCGAGGCGTCCCCGGGCTACCTCGCGGGCGGTGTGATCTTGGGCGCTTGTTGGCGGGCGAGAGCGATGCTGGTGATCGCCGTGAGCGCCATTGCCGCAATGCCGATCAGTGCTGCCGTAGTTTAGGCGCCGTCGACTGGGGAGCTAGGCCCGGTGTTGGTGCCTGCGGCCAGCATTAGGCCGCCGAAGGCGCTTCCGAGCGAGAACGCGACGCTGCGGACGACCTTGTTGAAGCTCATCGCGCTCGACGTCTCCCTTTCTGGGGTGACGGCCAGGATGACTCCGGGCATGGCGAATGGGAAGCAGACGCGAACACGGCGAAAGCGACGAGGACAACAACGGAGCCGCCGCCCAGGAGGACGAGCGCGACGATCCGTTCGCGTAGGCGAGGGGTGAGCTTGCCAGAAAACGAACCCAGCGCTGAGAACCGCACTAGAACCACGCCAGCTACAAAGGTGCTGAGCCCGAAGCCGTAGCCGGCATTACTCACTCAGGCCCACTCTTCTCGCGCGTAATCGAGTCCTGCGAGGTGGAGGAGTTCCGTGATCTCGTCGAGCTTCGTTAGGGGAATGGCGCCCGCTGGTTCGAGGAGATCTGAACGGGAGAGCGTTGTCAGCCAGGTGCACGGGACGAGACCTGGACGCGGAAGCGCGACGCGCACGACGCCTTCGAAAGGCAGTCCTTCGACGTTGCCTATGGCGACCTCCAACGCGACGCCGGTGATGTCGGTCGGGGCGGCAGTCACCACTTGTATTGCCCGAAAGCCCGAGGGTTCCTCATCGCCGAGCAGTAGAACGGGGCGGCGCTCGTCGAAATCAACCCACCAGACTTCACCGCGATGCATTGGGCCTCCTGGCCTGGGGCTGTTGGCTTTGGCGAGGATTTGGTCGGTGGTTTGGTCCGGACGAAGGGTGGGTGTGGAACCATTGCCTCGCACCACCAGCCAGCTACGCACTAACGACGCGCATCGCTAGCTGTGACCACCAGCCAAGTTGCCGACGCGGTACTTGACTGGTGCCGACGCGCGCTCGCCGGGGATGCGCCCGCGCGCGAGTTGCAGGAGTAAAGCAGAGCCATCGACCCGCTTTGATGCAGCGACGCGCTAGCGAGGCACAAATCGCCGGACGCGCTTTGCGCGGAAGGCAGAAGCCAGCGCTTGGCCGCCGGTCGGGACCTGCTTTGTCGCCGAGACGGGTCTGGGCCCGCCGCGCCTGCTCTCGCCATCCGCCGGGTCGAAGCAGCAGCCCTGATCGCCGGCGCGATCAAGCTCAACGTGCCCGGTCGTTCGTGAATGCGCAAGCGCGGCCGGACTTCGTCTGACACTTCGGGATCGGCCCGGGCGCTAGCACCGAGCGTGCAAGCACCGACGCGCGGGGTTGGCGAAGAGGACGTCACCGACCCTTTCCCAGAGTGATTTTCGGGCCGGCCGAGGCTCCGGCAACCGCGGGCGAAAGGAGGACTGGCCCGGGGGCGCGACGCGGGCGGTTCGTCTCGCCGCGACGGCGGAGCAGAGTTGTGGCTCGCTCACAAGGGAGAGCGACGACCACGTCGAGCAGCGCTCTTTGCATTGGCCTGTCGGAGCAGAAGCAAGGCGAGTCAGAGCGTCAGCGATGCAGACTCTGATCGTCGGACGCGGCATCAACGGCGTCGGGTTCGCATGAACCATCGACGTCAGTTCAAGGATTGCAGGACGGCGGGCCCGAGTGACTCGCAGGCGAGTAGCGCGAGCTCGATGTCGAGCCGGTCTTCTTGGATCGATCGCCCACGCATATCCTCGGCTTTGTTGACGCGGTAATGGACGGTGTTCTTGTGCATCTGGAGCCGGTCGGCGGTCTTCGTGTAGCTCCCACCGGTCGACAGGAACACTCGCAACGTCAGCCGCAACCGGGCGTGCTGGTCGTCGTCGATGGCGAGCGCGCCGAGCGTGTCGAGAACCCATGCTCGGGTGGCGTCAAGGTCCGAGCACATCAGAGCGATCGGGCGTATGTCGGCGAACGCCGTCACGCTTGGGCTCATGGGTCCGGCGGCCAACGCGACGGCTTGTGCGCGCAGGGCCTGGCGATGGGTTCGGCGGAAGCCTTCGACGTCGTCGCCGGGCTCTCCGAGCGAGATGCACACATCCGCGTCGTCGACGGCCGCACCGAGCACCTCGTCGGGAACGCGCTCGGATCGAAGCGGAAGCCACACCCATGCGCTGGATTCGTCACGGGGGACGAACAGGGGGCTCGCCGGACTGCCGGCGCGCTGAGCGAGCACGCCGGCGGCTTGCTCGAGTACGAGTAGGTCCTGCCCTCCCCCGGTCGGTTCGCGGATCCACGCGACGAGCCCGAGATGGTGCCGGCGCAACCGGTACCCCAGGATCGACTCGGTCGCGTCGACGTCGAACTCCTCGTCCGCGAGCACTGACAGGACGCGCGCCAGCCGGACGGTGGCGCGATTGTGCAGCCAACGCTCACGTTCTTGCTCGTAGAACTCGATGACCCGCTCGGATATGCGGTCGATGTAGACGAAGCTGAGCTCGGTCATGCGCTGTGTCGCCTCGCCGATGACCGGTGCGTCCGGCGCCGTGTGGTTGAGCTCCTCGAAGCACCAGCGCAGAAAGCGCGCTTGTCCGATCCGGTAGGCACGGACCAGGGCCGCGAGTGGAACGCCCCGTTGGGCGAGCCGGCGCGCGTACTCGACGGCCGCCGCGGGCGCCTCGATGCGTTGCGGGTCGATCCCGTGCTCGAACATGTGCAGCAGCGTCGCGAGGTTCTCCGCAACGCTCGCGGAGAGAAGACTTTCGATCCGCGCGTCGCCCCGGAGCGGCTCGATCTCGCGCGTGAGCAACTCGACGAGATCGTCGGTGACGTCACTCAGCCGGGCACTGACGACGGCAGCAGCCGCAGAAACCAACTCATCTACGGTGCGGGCCTCCACCTCCACAGAGGCAGCGTACCTCCCGTGTCATGAGAACCAGAAATTCCGCGGGCGCTGGTCTGATGACCCAAAGTCGGACCGCGCCGCAGCCGGCCGCTGTGCCCGCGGCACGAAATGCGGCACGGCCTTCGGTCTCCGAGCCCGATGGCAGCACCCGTCACGGTCCCTACGCTCGCTGCCCGAGCGTGAAAACCAGTGCACGAAGCGGGACACCGATGAAGACCGGCGGTCAAGGAGTAGTCCGCGGGCAAGGCGACCGTTGATGTACGGCGACCATGACGGTGGGCGAGATCAGGCGCTGTTGCGCGCAACGCCTGACCGACCGGGGTTTCGTCACGCTGACGTTTGTTCAGGTCCGGTGCTCCGGGGTCGGCGGGAAGAGTGCGCGGTGCTCGATGGGCTGCTCGAGCGCGCGCGGGCCGGGCAGAGCGGGGTGCTGGTCTTGCGCGGGGACGCCGGGATCGGAAAGACGGCGCTGCTCGAAGACGCGATCGGGTCGTCGTCGGATATGCGGGTGCTGCGCGCGGTTGGGCTGGAGGCCGAGATGGAGCTTCCGTTCGCGGCGCTGCATCAGTTGTGCGCACCGCTGCTCGACTGGCTGGACGACCTTCCCGGTCCCCAGCGCGATGCGCTGGCGACAACGTTCGGATTGAGCGCGGGCGCGGTGCCGGACCGCTTCTTCGTCGGACTAGCAGTGCTTGGTCTGTTGTCCGAGGCGGCCGAGATGCACCCGCTTTTGTGCGTGATAGACGATGCGCAGTGGTTGGACCGGGCGTCTGCGCAGGCGTTGGCGTTCGTGGCGCGGAGGTTGCTGGCGGACTCGGTGGTGATGCTGTTCGCTGCGCGGGAACGAAATGACGAGTTCGCAGGTGTGCCGGAGCTGGTGCTCGGGGGACTCGGGGACGCCGATGCGCGGGCGCTGTTGGCGTCGGTGATTCCGGGGCGGCTGGATGGGCGGGTCGCGGACGCGCTTCTGGCGGAGACGGGGGGCAACCCGTTGGCGTTGTTGGAGCTCCCGCGGGGGCTTTCACCCGCGCAGCTCGCGGGAGGCTTCGGGCTGCCGGGAGCGCTGTCGCTCCAAGGCAGGATCGAGGAGCGTTTCGTGGCACGCCTGGAGGCGCTGCCCGATGACGCTCAGCGGCTCTTGTTGGTGGCGGCGGCTGAGGCGACCGGGGATCCGTTGCTGTTGTGGCGTGCCGCCGCGCGGCTCGGGATCACCCATCCCTTGCTCGAGCCGGCGAAATCGGTCGGGCTGATCGAGGTCGACAGCAGGGTCCGCTTCCGTCATCCGCTGGTGCGGTCGGCAGTGTATAGGGTGGCATCGCCGTCGGAGCGTCGGCAGGTCCACGAGGCTTTGGCCGAGTCGACCGACGCACAGGTCGATCCCGATCGGCGCGCGTGGCACCTCGCCGAGGCGGCGGACGGCCCCGACGAGAACGTCGCCGCCGAGCTCGAGCGGGCTGCCGGCCGGGCCCAGGCACGCGGCGGCCTGGCGGCCGCAGCAGCGTTCCTGCAGCGGGCGGTCGCGCTGACGCAGGATCCGGCGCGGCGCGCGCAACGCGCTCTGGGGGCCGCGCGGACGAGCCTCCAGGCCGGCGCGTTCGACGCGGCAGAACAGCTGGTGGGTATCGGGGCGATGGGTCCTCTCGACGACCTACACAAAGGCCGGCTGGACCTCGTCCGTGCGCAGCTTGCGTTTGTCTCGAGCCGAGGCAACGACGCGTCGCCCCTACTGCTCGAGGCTGCCCAGCGACTTGAGTCACTGGATGTCGAACTCGCCCGCGAGACGTATCTCGAGGCGATGGCCGCGGCGATGTTCGCCGGCCGCCTGGCGAGTCCGGGCGGTGGCACGCCAGACATTGCGCGCGCGGCACATGCAGGCCGGCGGCCGTCGCGGCGGCTGCAGCTCGCCGATCTCCTTCTGGATGGTCTCGCGGCACTCCATAGTGAGGGGTATTCGGCCGGGGCCCCCATTCTTCAACGCGCGCTCGTTGGTTTTACTCACGGCCTCCCCGGAGCGGACGAGCTTCGCTTGCTGTGGCTGGCCTGCTTATCGGCCTTGCACCTGTGGGACGCCGAGCGCTGGGACGTCCTGTCCACGCGTCATGTTCACTTTGCCCGCGAAGCCGGGGCGCTCA
>DATNKY010000700.1:0-8089 GCA_035603155.1 Solirubrobacteraceae bacterium | reverse complement strand
TCCGCCCGCTCCGGCTTCCGACGCTCCGCCCGCTCCGGCTTCCGACGCTCCGCCCGCTCCGGCTTCCGACGCTCCGCCCGCGCCGGCTTCCGACGAGCCGGAGCCGCCGGCGCCTCAGGCCGGCTCCTAGCCGCGCGCCGCTACCGCTGCCGCGCTCGGAACCGGCGGTTCTTGAGCCGGTTGCCGCACGCGGACATCGTGCACCACGCGCCCTGTCGGTTGCGGGACCCGTCGTAGAACGCCCAGTCGCACTCGGGGTTGGCGCACAGCTTCAGCCGTGACCAGGTGCCGTCCGCCTGCGCATCGCGGATCGTCAACAGCAGGCCGAGCAGGCCGTCACAGAGGTCGGCTCCGACTCGGACCGCAAGCGACACGGTGCCGTCCGGCTTGACGCCAACCGCAGGAGAGTGTCCCTCGGCGAGCGTCTGGAGCGTCCGCAGCTGGTCGCTGTCGGGGCACCCGGTTCCGCTGTTTCGTCGCAGCAGCGCCCGGATCGCCTCGCGCACCTCTCGCGCCATGTGCAACTGCTCATCGCTCACGGCCGTTCCAGGGGCGACCAGTCCGGCATCGGCCAGCCAGGCGCTCGCGGCCTCATCAGCACGCAGCAGATCGCTGCCCTGATCGACGTCGAGCGTGTTGACGAACGCCTGCACGCGAAGGAGCGGCATCGGTGCCGGCTTGTCCTCGTCAGCGGATACCCAGGACGGAAGGTCCATGTCGGCTCAGTCTAGCTACACGTGACCACCAAAACGTGTTGACAGGTCATGGCTAACCTGCTAAACAGGTTTAGTGGTTATGCAAGCAATAGCTCCAGCACTGTCACCTCAGATGCGGCGCCGCCGAGACGGCCGCTATCGCGCAAGAGATCGGCTCAAGGCCCGATTCCTGACCGCACCGCTGGATCGGGCGCTCGCCGAAGGCACTCCGCCCAGCGCGAGTCCCGCCCTCCAGTTGCGGGCACAGGCGCTCGAGCGGCCGTCGGTTGCTCGCGAGCTCGGCAGCCAGCTGCGACGGATCGTGCGCGATGCGCAGTGGGAGTCGCACCCGGGGGTGCGCGTCCGGGCGTGCCGGGGAGCGGTGCTCGCCGTCGAATACGAGCTGCGTCTGCTCGCGAGTCGCCTCCAGGCGGCCAACCCGGTTGGGGCGAGCGCGGTCGCCAAGGTTCGCGTGCTCCTGACGGACGGCACCGGTCCGCTCTATTACCCCGAGACCAACGGCAGCCTTCGCGCCGCGATTCTCGACGCGAGCGCGGCGCTCGACTGAGCCTCGCCGGCGCTGGCAGAACGCCCAGCCTTATCTTTCTGAGGGTGCGGGCTGGATGTTCTGGTTCACACGGAAGACGTTGTCGGGGTCGTACTGCCTCTTTACCCGAGCGAGCCGGTCGTAGTTGTCGCGATAGCTCGCACGGACGCGCTCCTGACCCTCCTCCATCATGAAATTGACGTACGCGCCTCCGGCCGAGTACGGGTGTGTCGCGTCCCAGTAGCCGACGCACCAATCACGGACCATGTCCGCATTGGCCGGATCGGGGTCCACGCCGATGATCACCTCCGCGTACCGTGCGTCGCGGTAACTGAACGCCGTGTCCCCGGGGCCGACATCATGAGCGGCGCCGTCAATCGGGTACAGGTGCATCCCCGACTGCATCGTCGGCAGCCTCTGCCCGAACTCGAGGTGCTTGTCGATCAGCTCATCGGGGATCTCGTCGAAGAAGTCCGCGCGCCAGTACATCTGGATGCCCTTCGGGTACAGCGCGTCGAACAGGCTCTGCAGCGCCGGGTGCGGCACGGGAGCGACGCCGTCCAGGAGGACGTCGCCGACCTCGTGGACCGGAGCGAGCAGACGTGCCGCGTCGTCCTCCGAGCCGACGATGCACCAGACGACGGCACATACCTTCCGCAGGTGAAGCTCGGGGGGGAACATGTCAACCGGCGGAACGATCATCTCGGCGAAGAAGCCGCCCAGCTCGCGCGGCGCAGCGGGCATGAACTCGCGGTAGAAGCGCATCACCTCCGGCGTCTGCTCGACGGGCCAGAACGTGGGGCCGGCCATCACGGTCGGGCCCAGCGGATGGGTCCTGAACTGAAACTCGGTCACCACGCCGAAGTTCCCGCCGCCGCCGCGCAGTCCCCAGAACAGATCGGGATGCTCGTCGGCGCTCGCGTGAAGCTGTGATCCATCCGCGAGGACGACGTCGGCGCCGACGAGGTTGTCGATCGTCAACCCGAAGGGTCGCGTCAGGTGACCGATGCCGCCGCCGAGCGTGAGACCGGCGACTCCGGTCGTCGAGATGATCCCCGACGGGGTCACCCGACCATGCTCGGCCGTCGCGCGGTCGACCTGGCCCCAGGTCGCGCCACCGCCAACGTGCACCGTGTCGCCGTCCACTTTGACGTCGGACATCCCCGCGAGGTCGATCACGAGTCCGTCATCGACGATCCCGAGCCCACCGGCGTTGTGGCCCCCGCCGCGGACGGCGATCAGCGCGTCGTGAGCGCGGGCGAACGCGATGCAGCGCGCGACCTCGTCGGCGGTTGCGCACGTGACGATCGCCGCTGGGCGCTTGTCGATCATTCCGTTGTGGACTGCCCGAGCTTCCGCGTAGCCCGGATCATCGGGGCCCGTGATCCGGCCGTCGAACGCGGCCAGTTCTCGGCGTGCGGCGTCGACCAGTGACGTGGTGGCGGTCATCAGCTTCTCCCGGTGTCTAGATGATGAGCGTGTTCGTGATTGGTAGGAAAAGTACCGAACGAACTTTGGGTTGTCACGGCTCACCGGGCTGGTTTAGTCAATCGTTACTCGAACTCTGGTGCCCGCCAGCCGGGAAACACGTCCGGCAGCGCGTCGCTGACGCGGTCGGGGAAGTTGGCCGGGCGCTTCTCGAGAAACGACGTGACGCCCTCGCGCGCGTCCGCCGACTGGCCACGGGCGAACATGCCGCGCGAGTCGGCGCGGTGGGCCAGCATCGGATGTTCGGCACCGAGCAGCCGCCACATCATCTGGCGAGCGAGGGCAACCGAGACGGGGGCGGCGTTGTCGGCGATCTCACGCGCCAGCGCATAGGCGCCATCGAGCAACTCCGCGCCGGGGTGCAGGCTGCGCACGAGGCCGGCGTCGAGCGCCTCTTGCGCCGAGAACACGCGTCCAGTCGCGACCCACTCCATCGCTTGGCTGATCCCGACCACGCGCGGCAAGAACCAGCTCGAGCACGCCTCGGGCACGATCCCGCGTCGGACGAACACGAACCCGATTCGGGCATCGTCGGCCGCGAGGCGAATGTCCATCGGCAGGGTCATCGTTGCCCCGATCCCGACCGCGGGCCCGTTGATCGCTGCGATCACCGGCTTGGTGGACTCGAACACGCGCAGCGTGAACTGCCCGCCGTTGTCACGGGGCGGCCCTTCGCCACCGCGCTTTCGCCAATCGAAGGTTTCACCTCCCGCTGCCAGGTCAGCGCCCGCGCAGAAGCCCCTGCCCGCTCCGGTGATCACGACCGCCCGCACGTCGTCGTCGCCGTCGGCGAGGTCGAACGCTGCGATCAGCTCGCGGCCCATCGTGGCGGTCCACGCGTTCAACCGCTCGGGGCGATTGAGGGTGATGGTCATGACTCCGTCATCGACCCGCGTGAGAATCTGCTCGAACTCCATCTGGCACGTCCTTTTCGATCGGGGATCGCGAACCGATAACAGACGGCGGGCCTCGCCCGCAACCGTCGGTGCTAACCGGCGCTCCCGGCTGGCGCTCCCCGCTGGCGCTCCCGGCTGGCGTCGGAGATAGCCGGCGCCACGGCCTAACGCCCGCTCACCTCGGCGAGCCGGCGGGTGAGGAAGCGGCGCTCGGCGTCTGACCCGACGAGCGCGAGAGCCTGGCGGTAGGCGGCCGCAGCCTCGGCCGGCCGCTCGAGTCGGCGCAGGAGGTCGGCGCGCGTCGCGTGCAGCAGGTAGTAACCCTGCAGGAGGTCCGAGGGGCCGAGCTGATCTACGAGCGCCAAGCCGTCCTCGGGTCCGCGCGCCATCGCGATCGCGACGGCGCGGTTGAGCTCGACCACCGGCGTCGGCGTCAGGCCGAGGAGCAGTTCATAGAGAGCCGCGATCTGATCCCAGTCGGTCTCGTCAGCGCGCGGTGCGTTCGCGTGACACGCCGCGATCGCGGCTTGAAGCTGGTAGGGCCCGACCAGCCGCTCGCGCAGCGCCCGCTCGAGCATCGCGTTCGCCTCGGCGATCTCGGTCGCGTCCCACCGGCTGCGGTCCTGATCCTCGAGCGTGATCAAGTCACCGGCGTCGTCGAGCCGGGCGTCGCGGCGTGAGTGATGAAACAGCATCAGGGCCAGCAGCCCGCGGGCCTCGGGCTCGTCGGGCATCAGCTGGGTCAACGCTCGCGCGAGCCGGATCGCCTCATTGCAGAGATTCGCCCGGATCAGGTCAGGGCCGCCGGACGCGGCGTAGCCCTCGTTGAACAGCAGGTAAAGGACGGCGAGTACGCCGGTGGTGCGCTCGGGGAGCAGGTGGGCGGGGGGAACCCGGTACGGGATCCGCGCGCCGACGATCTTGTGCTTGGCGCGGACCAGGCGCTTGGCCATCGTCGGCTCGGACACGATGAAGGCGCGCGCGATCTCGGCCGTGCTGAGCCCGGCGAGCGTCCGCAGCGTGAGCGCGACGCGGCCCTCGAGGGCCAGCGCGGGGTGGCAGCAGGTGAAGATCAGCCGCAGTCGGTCATCCTCGAGCTCAGTCTCGGTTTCGGTATCGATCTCGTCCATCGGGTCGATCGTGGCGGGCTCAGCTACCACCTCCGCCAGAAGCTCGGACTTGCGCGACTCGCGGCGGAGGCGATCGATCGCCCGGTTTCCGGCGACGGTCGTCAGCCACGCGCCCGGCCGCCGCGGAACGCCGTCAAGGGGCCAGCGCCGCAGCGCCTCGGCGAATGCCTCCTGAGCACACTCCTCCGCCAGATCCCAGTCACCCGTCCGCTTGATCAGCGTCGCGACGATGCGTCCCCATTCGTCGCGGAAGGCGTCCGCGACGGCCTGTTGCGAGTCCGAGCTCAGATGTCCAGGAACGGTCGTACTTCGATCGTGCCGTATCGCGCGATCGGGTGCTTGGACGCCACCTCGATCGCCTCGTCGAGGTCGGAGCACTCGAGTATGTCGAAGCCGCCGATCTGCTCCTTGGTCTCGGCGAACGGCCCGTCGGTGAGCACGACCTGCTCGTCGCGTACGCGCACGGTGGTCGCGGCGCTGATCGGTTGCAGTGGGTGCCCCTCGACGCGAACGCCGCGCCCGTCCATCTCCTGCACCCAGGGATCGATGTTCTCCTCGATGTAGCGGTCACCCACAGGATCCGGCACTCCGTCGGTGCAGATCAGCAGCAGATATCTCATCGGGCCTCGCTTTCGAGTTGTCGGCCGAGCGCGCGATCGTGGCTCAGTTGCAGCTTGTCAAGCCACGAGCGACGGCGGCCCGCGCGTGAGCGGCGCCGGCGCGGGCGCGGCGCCCGCCGGTGTGCCTCTTCGATCCGCTGCCTTGCAAGTGCGTGTGAGAACTCGGGGTGCATCGCGACCTCCTCGGTCCGTTTTGGTTGCTCATCACCCACACGACGAACGGATCCGGCGCAGATGGACAGCAAGCCGGCAACTCCCTGATCCGCGAGCGCCCCGCGGCCGCGGCGGAGCGCCGCAGCGTCTCGTCTGCTATCGCTACGTGCAGATGACCAGGGTCGCCGTCACGGGAGGCAGCGGGAAGGCCGGCCAGGTGATCGTGCGCGATCTCGCCGCACACGGGCACGAGGTGCTCAACATCGACCTCAAGCCATCGCCCGAGTCGTACTCGCCGGAGGCGCCGATCCCCTTCCTGCAGGCCGATGTGACCGACTTCGGACAGGCGCTCGAGGCGCTCGAAGGCGGCTCGACGCTGCCGGGGATCGAGGCCGTCGTGCACCTCGCGGCGATTCCGTCGCCGGCTCACGCCACTGCGGACCGGGTCTTCCGGACGAACGTAAACAGCACCTACGCGGTGTTCGCGGCCGCGCAGCGGCTGAAGCTGCGGCGCGTCGTCTGGGCGTCGAGCGAAACGACGCTCGGGCTCCCGTTCACCCGGCCGCCGGAGTACGTACCGGTGGACGAGCCGCACATCCGCCCCGAGACGAGCTACGCGCTGTCAAAGGTCGTCGGCGAGGAGATGGCGCGGCAGTTTCACCGCTGGAGCGGGATCCCGATCATCGGGCTGCGGTTCTCGAACGTGATGGTGCTCCAGGACTACGAGCGCTTCCCGGGCTTTCAGGATGACCCGCGGCTGCGCGCCTGGAACCTGTGGGGGTACGTCGATGAGAGTCACGTCGCGCAGAGCGTCCGGCTGGCGCTCGATGCCGACATCGACGGCGCGGACAGCTTCATCATCGCCGCCGCCGACACGGTGATGCAGCGCCCGAGCCGCGAGCTGATGGCCGAGGTGTTCCCCGACGTCCCGATCGCAGACCGCGTGACCGGCAACGATTCGCTGCTCGACATCGCCAAGGCTCGCCGCGTGCTCGGCTACGACCCGCAGTTCAGCTGGCGCGAGTTGTTCTGAGCTGGCGGGGCGTCGCGTGGAAAATCCGGGGGTGCCCGTTGGATTTTCCACAAGATGCGCTCCTGGTGGGACGGGCGTGGAAAATCCAGATCGGCGCGACGGATTTTCCACGCTTTGCAGTCGGGCGGGCTGAGCGCTGAGGCCGGGTCCGAGCAGACCAAAGCGCGGCCCCGGCCGGGCTACGCCGCCAGCGCGACCGCTGCCTCAGGCGTCGAGACGTGGAAGGCGAAGCTCTGCTCGAGATAGAGATGGACGAGGTCGCTGTCGTGGTGCAGGTAACCGATCGAGAGGTCCTGGCCGGACTCGAAGATGAAGTCGCCGCCACGCTGGCTCACGAGCACCGCGCCGTCGCAACCCGGCGCCCAGGCGATCGGGCCTTCGATGATCTTGCGCAGGTGCTCGAGCAGCGGGTAGCCGCCACCCTCCGCCGTCTGCACGACGCGCTTGTACTGATCGGATCCGAGCGCGAGCGCGTACGGCCCGGCGATCCCACTCGACAAGAGCAGCTCGACCGCCGCCGCGACCGGCCGGGGGTACGTGTCGGGCTCGGAACCGAGCTCCAGGTGGTGCGGCGTGACCTCCGTCATCCCCTCGATCGATGCATCCGCCCAGCCGTGGAACACGGCCTTGTTCTCGGCCACGGCGATCCGGCGCGCGGCCGAGTCGAGCGGCTCGAGGTCGGGATCGTCGGCGCCGCGATCGTGGTCGCGCAGCTCGGCGCGCGAGATCTCGAAACCGGCGCGGACCTCGGCCAGAGCCAGTATGCGGCGGCGGACGGCCGAGACGCCCTCGCACGGTGTCGAGCCAAGCGCCTCGACGCGCCCGAGGTTCAGCGCGGAGTGCTGCCAGCCGTGCGGACCCGAGAACTCGACCAGCCTGCGGGCCGCGAGCGCGGGCGTCAGCCGCTCACGGGCCTCCTCATCGAGCAGCTGCCAGCCCGCATCGCTGATCGGAGCGTGGGAGCGAAGGAGGTGGTTGCTCATGATTCGTTCTTGAGGCTGCCGATCCCGAGCGAGCCCTCGCCGGCGCCTGAGCCACCGCGCGCGTCCACGACGGTCGACGCGAGCCCGGCCCCGCCGCCGTTGCCATTGCCGTTCTCGAACGTCTCCGCCTCGGCCTCCTCGCCGTGCTCGACCACGTCACCGGGCTGGAACAGGACGCCCTGCGCAATTTCGCGCCAGCTCGGCGTCCGGCGCAGGAGCAGCTCGAGATCCATGGTGAAGTGCTTGAACTCCTCGCCCTGGGCGTCGCGCATCACCGCCCGAACGTCGGGCTCTTTCTCGACTGCCAGGCGCTGCTCATACCACCCGATCGCCTCGGCCTCTTCGGTGAGCGAAGCGCACAGGCGCGCGAAGGTGCGTGTCGCCTCCGGCAGCTCGTGGGGCGGCTCGTGGTACTGGTCAAATCCCATCGGATCTCCTTCGGGGATGCCTCACCGGTCAACTTTCGGCTTCGTAGTACCCATTCTCGGGCCTGTGGGATCATCGGTTTGTGAGCGCCGACACACAGTCAGAGCGGCTGGCGGCG
>DATNKY010000609.1:0-19628 GCA_035603155.1 Solirubrobacteraceae bacterium | reverse complement strand
CCCGCCCGGGGTCACGCCGTATCAGGTGTGGCGCCAGTACGGGCTGAGCCAGGCAAATGACCACTCCGTTGAGGGCCATGCACAGTCCGTAGACGTGCGGAGCGAGTCCAGAGCGGTGCACGGCGAGCGGAAGTGTCGAATCCGCCTGCAGGTAGACGAAGTAATAGACCATCACCGCCGCGGTGAACGCGAGCATCGTGCGGTCACGGACGACAAGCCTGTAGCCCGAATGGCTCTTCCGCACTGCGCCAAGTCGGCCCGGACGTTCGGGTACGAACAACCAAACGAGACCGCCGAACAACAAACCGGTGCCCGCGTCGATCCAGAAGATCGCGGTGAACGCAGACTGGGCCAAGAAGCCTGCGCTTGTCATCGCTGCCGCGAATCCGAGGTTGCTCACCCAGAACAGTGCGGCGTACGCGCGAGCGCGATCTTCCTCTGGGACCAGGTCAGCCACAAGCGCCTGCGTCACCGGCCGGGGTGCCTCCAGGGTCACACCGAGCAGGAGAATCAGCACGACGATCACCGTCGTCAGGCGAGCGTACGCCAGCGCCACCATGATCGCGGCGGTCGCGAGTGTGCCACCTAGAAGCGTGACCCGTCGCCCGACCCGATCTGCCAGCGCGCCACCGATCAACGGAGCCACGAGCGCTCCGCCGCCGAACCCCGCGAGCGTCGCGCCGGCCACGACAATCGAGAACCCCCGTGCGCTGACCAGATAAAGCGTCATGAACGGCACGACCATCGTGCCCGCTCTGTTGATGAACGCGCCGGCACACAGGACCCAGAAACCACGCCCGAGGCGCACCGGCCGCTTCGACTTGGCAGGCCCTGTCGCGATTTCAGGGCGTTGCTTGCCGATCACGGCTGGGCGGGCTGGTTGCCGGGGGCGCATGTTCAGCTCAGATCGCGATCGCGAGCCGGATCGCCATGACGACCACAGCCAGTCTTCCGGCAATTGAGACCACGCGCTGGATCCTTGGCGTGAACCGCCGGCCGGCGTGACCGGCACCCAACGACAACGCCAGATGCCACAGCGCGGAAGCAGTACCCGCCCCGACCAAGAACGCAACGCCCCCTGCAACTCCGCTCAGTGACAAAGACGCCGTGACAGATCCGAAATAAACGATCGTCAGCGGGTTGATCGCCGTCAGCCCGACAAAGCGAAAGTACTGCGCAGACGGGATGCCGACCGGCCGCGAAACATCGCCGCGAGTCGGTGCCTCGGCGCGCCGATCACGCGACGGGCCCTGCTTGAGAGCCCACAATCCGTGAATGCCGACCAGCGCGAGGATCACGGCGGCGACGGCCCTCACCTCCGCCAGATGAGCGGCTAACCCGGCGCGAGCCGCGCCACCGGCGACGACTGCGCCCGCCGCGTAGGCCATGTCGACACTCGCTACACCGAGACCGGCCGCCGCACCGGCGCGCGGGCCGGCGCGGACCGCGGTTTCCAAGAGCAAGGCGCTGACCGCGCCGAACTGCGTTGCGATCACCATGCCGACAGTCAGGCCAGCCCCCAGGGCGTCGGGTATGTCCATACTGCGTGCGTAGCAGCCAAAACCGCGGGATCACAAGCCAACCTCGGCTTGGGCTGCGACAATCGCGGTTATGGATGAGATTGACAGCGTTATCCTCAGCCTGCTCCGGGAAGACGCTCGACTACCCTGGCGCGACCTCGGCGCCAAAGTCGGCCTCAGCGCCAACGCGGCAGCCGACCGCGTTCGACGACTGCGCCGAGCAGGCATCATCACCGGCTTCACAGCGCAAATCGATCCAGCCGCCGGAGGCCGCCAGATCGAAGCACTCATCTCGGTCGTGCTGCTACCCGGGACTGACTCAGATACGTTCGCAACCCTGAGCAGCACACTCGGTCCCGTCAGCGAAGTGCTCCACCTGGCCGGCACACCCGACTATCAACTGCGCGTCGCATGCCACGACACGGCTGAACTCGACAGCCTGCTGCGGACTCTCCGACTCAAACTCGGCGTCGCAGACACCGACACCAAGATCATCCTCCGCTCCGGCCCGCCCACGGCCGGCACATAGAGCGGCGACCAGTCCTCGCCGAAACTCCCTAACGGGTTTCTAGATGGTCATCCTCGAGGTAAAGGCGCTCGGACATCCATAGCGGTGTCGAGACCGCTTGTTGCCGCGCTTCCAGCCGTCACCGGGATCAACCCAAGGAGATAGCAAACGCAGTGACTGGCCAACGTACGCTGAGAGCGCTTAAGTCACTCGCTAGGTGACAAAGGCCGAAGCTGGCTTGTCGCGACACACGTTCGCCGGAGCCGAGACGCTTTCACAATCACGCGCGCGTCTCCAACGCGGCACCATGGCACCGGCTTGGCGCGGATAGGAGAGAACGATGCGTGGGCGCGAGCGAGCCTGCCGCGAATGCATTCGCCGGTCAGGCTCGGCGATTGCCACCAGACCGCCTGGGAGCCCGGCTGCAGGCGGACGGCGCTATTGGAATGCCACGAAGGCCGAGCCGGTTTGGCGCCGGGGTACCGCGGCTCGGACTGCCGCTTGGGGCGCTCGCGGACCAGGACCACCAGTCACGCCGCCGTGTCGCGCAACCGCCCGGGTGAGCGAAATCGATCTCCTCTTCCGGGCCCCCACCGACGTACGGCATCTGTCGCCCTGGCGAAGGGGAGCCGCTCGTGAATGAACACGACCGGTGCGCAGGCGCCCTCGTCGAAATGGCAAGGTGCAGCCCGTCGCACTGCCGATAGTGGAACACAAACGGGAACTTGCGCGGGGGTTTCAATCAAGTGGCTTAGAGCAAAAAACCTTCTGCCTCTAGGGAATATTCACGTTCAGAAAGGACGGAAGGCCCTGTCGTCACCGCACCGCGCCCAGGCCGTACGGATCCGCCGGCTGGTCCTTGCGAAATGGCTTTGGCAGGTGGGTTTGCGGTAGGCTCATTGGAGACTACCCCGTAGTCGTCCAGGTTGGCTGGGATTAGGGAGGGATGCCATGCTTATAGCGCTCGGATGCGTGCTTGGGTCGATCGTCAGCGCGGCAATCTTTGCTGCCACCCGACTCTTGTCCGGCCCCAAGCCGGTCATCTCTCCCCAAAGCGAAGCAATGCGCGCCGCAGTGCACAATGCCACCGCAACGCTGCCGTACTTGCGCACAGGGCTGACACAGGACTCGGCAAGTCGATCGATCGTTCATCTTCAAGCGCTGACGCAGGCGATCTGCCTTGCCCTTACGAGCGATGTCGAGGTCCTCGCAGCCGCGGGTGATAATTGCGGCGCACTAGTCGTCGGACGCCCCGTCCCATCATGGGTAGCTGCGTGCCGTGATGATCGCCTGCACGTTCAGCCGCTCCTCGACGAAACCTTGGAGGAGTGCCGGCTCAAGTCTGCGGTGATCGTCCCGCTTCGAGTTCGAGATCGCCGCATCGGCAGCCTTATCGCGCTGTATCGGAGGGACGAACGCGTGCGTCCGGAGGACACACGCGTCATCGCTGAGACTGGAGCGCTCGTAGCAGCACAACTCGAGCTTGCCGAAGTTGATGCCCAGAGCGAACGCCTCGCTCGCGCTGAGCTACTTGCCCTTCGAGCTCAAATCTCCCCTCACTTCGTGTATAACGCGCTCGCAGCCGTGGCCAGCTTGATTCGAACGAGTCCACGGGAAGCGAGGGAACTTCTGGCCGAGTTTGCGGAGTTCAATCGGTACGCGTTTCGAGGAGAGCGCCCGTATGTGACACTCGCGGACGAGCTGCATTATGTCGAGAAATACCTGCGACTGGAGCAGGCTCGGTTCGGAGACAGACTTCACGTTCAAGTAAGCGTGGCGCCTGAGGTCCTCGGGGCGCTGGTTCCGGCGCTATCAATCCAGCCGCTTGTAGAAAATGCGGTACGACATGCTGTCGAGACAAGCAAGGGTCGGTGCCGTGTCTCGATAACGGGCGTTGATCTCGACACCGACGTTGAGCTCTCGGTTCGTGACGACGGGCCTGGGATGGACGGCGCTCAGGCTCAGCGCGCGTTAGAGGGTCGCTCGGGCGGAATCGGCCTGGTGAACGTCAATACCCGTCTGCAGAACGCGTTCGGATCGGAGTATGGCCTGCGGCTTGAGTCACTCCCACGAGCAGGAACGACCGTGCGTATGACGGTGCCTAAGTTCCATCCCGAGGTCAGAGCCACATGACGGACCATCTTCGCGTGCTTGCCGTCGACGACGAGCCGCTCGCATTGGCTGACGTTGCGGAGTTGCTTCGTGACCATCCTGACGTCGGCGAAGTTCTAACCGCCGAGTCGAGCGCTGACGCCCTCAAGGCGCTCAGCACTGCCCAAATCGACGCCGTGTTTCTCGATGTTCGCATGCCGGAGTTTGATGGTATCGAGCTTGCGCGCGTGCTGCGCCGGTTTAGCCGCCCTCCGGCACTTGTATTCGTGTCCGCGTACGAGAGTGCAGTGGTCGACGCATTTGACCTAGACGCCGCTGACTATCTGATGAAACCGATGACGAGCCGGCGGATATCGGACGCGTTGCGGAAGATTCGGCAAGCCGGCGGTACTGGTGAAACCGATCGTGGAATGCCAAGCGTGCAGCCGCAGGTCGACGCCGGCGCAGACGTGATTGCCGTTTACCCAGCGCGTGGCGGCGGAGTTCGACTGCTCTCACGCGACATGGTTCTCTACTTCGAGGCCTACGGCGACTATCAGCGAGTGTTCTCAACAGAGGGCCGCTACCTGATACGCGCGCGCCTCAGTGACCTTGAGCACAGGTGGGCCGTACACGGATTCCTCCGCATCCATCGTAAGTTCGTCGTGAACATCAAGCGCGCCGTCTCGATTCTTCAGCAATCGACCGGCGTCTGGGTTGTCACCTTGTCCGATGGAAGCGAGGTGCCGATTGCCCGCCGGCATCTGCGTGAGCTACGGCATCGGTTGAGTCCGTAAAGGGTATCTCCGACCGGGACCGACTCGCGAGGAGTTCACCGAGACCACTGGGTGAAGTAGCGCAGGCTCGGGGAGTGATGCCCGCCGCGCAGCTTGCCCAGCAGAGGGCCTTTGAGTCGCGTCCCAGTGGCGCGGCCACGCCCGGTTTCCTCGTCGGAGCTTTTGGCTTGCGAGTCCGCGACGGGCGGGCGGTATGCGTTCTCGGCCTGCTGGGAGAGCGCGAGCTCTCGTCAGCGGACGTCGGGGCGATCTCCATCCGGCGGCGCGCGCGGATCCGGTCATGGAGGCCCCGAGTGGGCCTGGGGTGCCCACGGCGAACCAGGCCGCATCGGCGAGCATCCCGCCGGCGTGCGCCCGAGCGTGCTTGGCGATCCGTCCGTGCCTGGCGGGCTGGTTGCCGGACTGGCGCAGCAGCGCTTCGACCACGGACTCCTCATCCGGCGCCAGTCGCCAAGCGCTCGCCGATGCCAGCGACCGTTTGTCGCGTTCTTCTGCCGTTCATCGCATTCGCCGTTTACGCGTTGGTGCTCGCGGAAATATGGTGGCCCGGCTTCGTCTCGCGACTGGCGCCTCCGGCAGGGGGCTGCGTGGACGCTGTCGAGAGAGTGTTCTGCGTTGGCCCCATGAGGGAGGGTTATCAGTGCGTGCAACGAGTCTTGTAGTTCGCCGACATCCGCGCGTCTCGGTTCTGGCGTTGCTTGTTGTGGCGGCATTGGCTGCGGTGATGCTGGCGGTTGGGGTTCCGGGTTCTGCGGCTCAGTCCGGCCAACAGAAAACGGCGCACGCAACGGGTGGTGGCACGTCTGGTTCGCTGAATCTTCACGAGGGGACGGCGCTGACGCTTGCGCTCTCTGGAGACGATCATTCGATCGTCATGAATTTCATGGGAAATCTGTGGACGATGCCGGTGGCGGGCGGTACGGCAACGCGGATCTCGAGCCTGACGCAAGACACGGCTTATCCGACGTGGTCACCGGATGGGAAGACGATCGCGTTTCAGTCGTACAAGAGCGGGACATTCCACATTTGGGCGATGAATCCGGATGGGTCGAATGTGCGTGAGCTGACGTTCGGCCACTATGACGATCGCGAGCCGGTGTTCTCTCCGGACGGGACGCAGGTTGCTTTTTCGTCCGATCGGCCGCCGGCGGGGTCGCCGGCGGGGATCGCAAGCGGCAGCTACAACGTCTGGGTGCTAACGCTGGCGACGGGGCAGTTGACCGAAATCACGCATGACGCGGTGCTGAGCAATGCTTATTACCCGACCTGGACGCCGGATGGATCGCATATCACCTACGTTGACACGACCCACGCGATCGATTCGGTCGCTGCCGATGGGCAGGGTGCTGTCCAGACGCTCTACTCGAACGCCTCGATGACGCTCTTCTCACCGACGTACTCGCCGGATGGGAAGAACCTTGCGTACGTCGGGCAGAGCAGTGCAGCGGGCGGTCCGACGAGCGTCAATGGGGGGCCGTTGACGCAGTTGTTCGTGAATGGCCAGGCTGTGTCGGGCGATGAGGATGTGCTCGCGTTCCCGGCGCCGTGGTTGTCGAATGACACGCTGGTTTATGGGGCGAACGGGAAGGTCTGGCAGCGGAACGTGACAACCGGGACGGTGACGAATGTCCCGTTCTCGGCGCGGGTGGGCTTCGCGCGGGCTTCGTATCCGATGAAGAGCTACAACTTCGAGTCGACGGCGAAGCAGAAGGTCACGGGCATCGTCACTCCGGCATTGTCGCCGAACGGCAAGCAGGTGGCGTTCGTCGCGCTCAATCAGTTGTGGTTGATGACGATCGGACAGAAGCCTCAGAAGTTGACCAACGACAAGTTCTATAAGGCGGATCCGGCTTGGTCGCCGGATGGGAAGTCGTTGGCGTATTCGACTGACTCGGATGGGTCGATGGCGATCTTCATCCGCAACCTGAAGACGGGCCAGACGCGGAAGCTGACGCCGCCGTTCACGGGACCGGAGGTGCAGTTGGCGTGGTCACCTGACGGCAAGCAGATCGCGTTCATGGACACGCTCGATCTGGAGGCGGGTGCCCGGGAGATGTACGTCGCGGATGTCGCGACGGGGCAGTTCCGGAAGGTGTGGGGGACGGCGAATTCGACGGGTATCAACATCAACGCCGACTTTGAGCCGGGCCGGCCGACGTGGGGGCCCGACAGCAACACGATCGCGCTTGCGACGCTCCAGCAGTACTCGAACCGGTTCCGTGAGGGTGTGAGCAAGATCGAGACCGTGAACGCGACGACGGGTGCGACCAACCTGTATCTGGCGGACCCGGCGATGCCGTATGAGACGCTCACCAATCGAGTCGAGGACGACGGTCCGGTGTGGTCGCCCAACGGCAAGTACATGGCGTATGTGATGGACTCCGTGCTGCAGATCGTCCCGGTCGATCCGGCGACCGGGGCGCCCACCGGCCCGGCGCGGGCGCTGACGGTGGAGCCGGCGGATCAGCTGAGCTGGTCGGGGGACTCGCAGCACATTCTGTATGACTCGGCTGGCACGCTGCGGCTGATTTCGATCAATGGTGGCGCGCCGAAGACGGTGCCGGTGAAGCTGACGTTCAGGCCCCAGGCGCCCCCATCGGGCGAGAAGGTGATTCACGCCGGAAGGCTGTGGGCGGGGACGAGCGGTTCCGAGCAGCGCAATGTCGACATCGTGGTGATTGGCAACCGGATCGTAAGCGTCGGCCCGGCTCAGCCGCGATCGTCGTATGGCGCCGGCGTCAAGTACGTGGATGCGTCCCAGGACACTGTAATCCCGGGCCTTTGGGACGCGCACACACATGAGGGGATGGATCAGCCGTTCTCGGGTGGACGCACGAATCGTCTCGAGCTCGCGATGGGGATAACCACCGAGATGTCGATGGGCGACGAGCCGTACCACTCGCTGGAAGAGGTTGAGTCCCAGCAGTCCGGCGCGGCGCCCGGCCCTCGATACTTCTGGGCCGGCGAGCCGATCGACGGAGGCAGGATCTTCTACGCGTGGATGCGAGCCGATCCGAACCGCTCGGCGCTGATGACAGATCTTGGGCGGCTCGCGAAGCTGCACCCGGACATCCTCAAGACGTACGTGAGGCTGCCCAACAGCCTCGAGCAGGTTGCGATTCAGGCCGGTCACACGCTTGGGATACCGTCCTTCTCGCACTACTTCTGGCCGGCTCTCTCGTATGGCCAGGATGGCGGCTCGCACTGGGCGACACAGCGGCTGGGCTATCAGATCGCCGTTTCCAACGACGCGGTCGCTTACGACGACACGATCCAGCTGTACGCCCGCTCGGGAATGTCGATCACCACTACGCCGACCTCGGGCCAGGTGAACTTCCTTCCTGAGATCAACGGCCAGCCGTTCACCAGTGACCCGCGGATCAAGGCGCTGCAGAGCCCGTGGCAATACGCGCTGGCACAGCAGGAGTTTGCGCAAGCTCCGTCCACGCCGGCGCAGTTGTCAACCCAAGTCGGGACGACTAAAGCGGTCGCGCGAATTGTCGCGGCCGGCGGCACCACCCTGATTGGCACCGACAACCCGATCGGCTACGGGAACTTCGGACAGGTGATCGCGATCAACGTGATGGCACAGACTGGCCTGGGTAACTATCAGGCGCTGCGCGCGGCGACCGTCGAGCCCGCGAAGATCATGGGGGTTTCCAATCAGCTGGGGACGATCCAGCCGGGGATGATCGCGGACATGGACGTGATCCACGGCGACCCGTTGCAGAACATCAGGACGATCGCCAACGACGACTACGTGATGCAGAACGGGAACCTGTACACGCCGGCGCAGCTGATCGGGCCCTACAAGGGGACCAACGACGCGGCTGCTTCTGCCGCCAAGCGGCCATCTCGGGCGGCTTCACGCACAACCCCGCAATGGGAGACGCCCGGCGAGCTGCGTAAGTCGGTGACCTTGGATCTGTCGCAGCTCTGCTAGTGATAGGCGGCTTTTCAGGTGCTCGAGCGAGCGTCGCACGTTGCGGCGCTCGCTCGTGCGTCGTGCTGGCCCTCGCGGTCGCTCTGGTTCTGGTGTCGGGCGGGGTCGCGCGTGCCGACGGTGACCCTGCCAGCGATTATCTGGTTGCCAATCAAGTCTTTCTGAGTTCGCAGTCGACCGGCACGTCGCCTGCTCAGCGGCAGTTGGTTTCCGCGGTGGCCGCCGCGAACCGCGCGGGCTTCGCGATCCGCGTGGCGGTGATTTCCGGCAACTACGATCTCGGGTCGGTCACGGAGCTTTGGCATAAGCCACGCACGTACGCGCGGTTCCTTGGCGCGGAGTTGTCGCTCGCATACAGGCGGCAGCGGCTGCTGGTCGTCATGCCGAATGGTTTTGGTTTCAACTGGCCGGGTCACGCTACCGCGCGCACCTACAGATTGCTTGCCACGGTGCCGGTGGCAAGCGGCGCGCGGGCCGGTCTCGCTGTCGCGGCGGAGGCCGCCATACGCCGGTTGGCCCGCGCCTCGGGAGTTGCGCTTCCGCCGAGCCGGCCCGCGGCGGATCGCGGATCGGCGCAGCCGGGGAGCGCTCGGGCGCTGGTGATTTTCGGCGCCGGGGTCGGCGGGATCGCTGCACTAGTTGCGCTCGCGATTGTGTTCACGCGAGCGCGGCGTCGGCTCGCGCTGCGGCGGAAACGACCACAGGTTCAGAGGACTGCCCGGCTGCCGCGACAGCTGCGGTGGGCCATCCCCGGGCTGGCGGTGTTGTGTGTGGTTGCGGTCGCCGTGCCGGTTCTTGCATTGGGCCGCTCCGACGGGAGTAGCGCGCCGACCACCTACTCGGCCGTGTCGCTGGTCTCGCCTCCGGCTGCCACCTGGGGCGCCGGCGATCGTCGCGCTCCCAATTTCTCACTCCGTGGCCAAGACGGCGGACCAGTATCGCTTGCAGCAAACCGGGGGCGCCCGGTGATCGTGACGTTCATCGATCCGCTGTGTCGAAACTTTTGCCCGCTCGAAGCGCAGGTGCTCAACCAGATGGAACGTCGGATCCCGGCCGCTCGCCGGCCGGTGATTCTCGCGGTCAGCGTCGACGTGTACGCGAACGCGCGCCACTACCTCCTCCAAGACGATCGGGAGTGGCGTCTCGTCCCAGAATGGCATTGGGTCGTCGGCCGTCCGGAGGACCTCGCTGCAGTCTGGAAGAACTACCGAATCGGTGTGAAGGTGAGGACGTGGCGGATCAATGGCACCGTTACACATCGAATCGACCACACCGAGGCGGCGTATGTGCTCGACGCGACCGGGCACGAACGCGCGCTGTTCGAATGGCCGTTCAACCCGCAGGACCTCGAGCGGGTGCTTCGTCAGCTGGCTCAGGAGTGAAGGAATCATCAGACAAGGCTGCGGGGATAGAGAAGGGAACCGCGATGCGACGGCTGAGAAGTGTGATCGGGGTCGGCGCGAGTGCCTGCTCTCTGGCGCTCGTTGGCTGCGGTGGCTCGTCCAACCAGGCAACCCAGTCAGCTCCTGCAAAGAACGTCTCGCAGACGACCACCGTCGCGTCGCGAACGACCCCAGCGGTGACGATCTCAAGGCACCAGGCCGGACAGGCGTACCTCGCTGCGGTCGCAGCACCAAACGCGGCCGGAGCCGCATTGGCTGGAAAGATGCGCGCGTACACGGGCTCAACCTCGGGCTCCCGGATCGCCGCAGTGGCCGGGCCGTTTGAGCGACGATTGACTGAGCTGAACGGCAAGCTCCTTGGTATTGCGAGCGCGTATCCTCCCGCCGCGGCCGATCTGAAGGCGCTGATCACCGCCTATAACCCGGTCATCCACGATCTCCGGAGCACCACCGGACAGGATTCCCTCAACGGATCGTCCTGGCTGCGGCGGCTCGCGAGTGATCTGACGAAGACGCGGGGGGCTGCGGCGATAGTCCGCTCCGACCTGGGGCTGTCAGTTGCGAAGCCCTAGATGGCCTGCATATCCGTTCCGGGCGCAGGGCACCGGCGTTGGGTGCGATGCTTTCAAACTGAGCCGATGCTTGCGCTGCGACCGAACTGCGAACTGTGCGATGCCGACCTCCCGCCCGGCGCGCCAAACGCCCGAGTGTGCAGCTATGAATGCACGTTCTGCGCGGACTGCGTCGAGAACGTGCTTCGCAATGTCTGCCCCAACTGCGGCGGAGAACTGGTGCGACGCCCGATCAGACCGCGGCAGGCATGGCGCCCCGGCACCGGCTTGCTGCACGATCCGCCTGACACCAAGCGCCGTAGCTTGGGATACACGATGGAGGACGTCGCAGCGTTGAGCGAGCAGCTTCGGGACCTGCCGCCAGAGCAGCGGTAGCTCGGGCGGTCAGGAGAAGTCGGTCTCGCCGGCTCAGCCGGCGAGCGATCTTGCCCCTGCGGCGGCGCAGAGGATCGCCTCGATCGAACGCTCGACGTCTTCGGTCGTCGTGGACCAGTTCGAGACCGAGATCCGCATCGCTTCCACGCCGTGCCAGCTGGTGCCGCCCAGCCAACACGTGCCGTCATCCTGTACGGCTTTGATCACCGCGCGCGTGTATCGGTCGTGATCGCCTTCCTGATCGATGAATCGGACCAGCACCTGGTTGAGGACGACCTCGTTGAGCACCTCGATGTCGGGGGCGTCGGCGAGCGCCTCCGCGAACCGGCGCGCGTGTGCGCAGCAGCGCTCGATCAGCTCGGCCACGCCTGAGCGGCCGAGGGCGCGGACGGCCGCGTAGACGGGGAAGCCTCTTGCGCGCCTGGAGAACTCGGGGTTGAAGTCGAGCTGATCTCGTGGACCGCCGGAATCGGCTTGGACCAGGTAGCCCGCCCGGACGCTCATCGAGGCCTGGTGAGCGTCGGGGTCGGCGCAGAACGCGATCCCGCTGTCGTACGGGACGTTGAGCCACTTGTGCGCGTCGGTCGCCCAGGAGTCGGCGCGCTCGACGCCGCTGACCAGGTGGCGCAGCGCCGGGCTCGCCCCAGCCCACAGGCCGAACGCGCCGTCCACGTGCAGCCACGCGTCCGCTTCATGCGCGATGTCGGCGATCTCGTCGAGGGGATCGAACGATCCGGTATTGACGTTGCCGGCCTGCGCGCAGACGATCGTCGGTCCGGCCCCGGCGCCAATCGCGTCGCGCAACGCGCTCGGCACCATCCGGCCCTGCCCGTCCGCAGGCACCAGAACCATGCAGTCGGTCCCGAACCCGAGGTAGCGCACCGCGCGATCAACCGACGCATGGCGTTCGGCGCCGACCAGGACCCGGATTGCTGGGGCGCCGATCAGGCCGCGCTCATTGACGTCCCAGCCGAGCTTGGCGTAGACGCGGTGCCGGGCGGCGGCGAGCGCCGTGAAATGGGCCATCTGGCAACCGGTCACAAAGCCGAACGACACCTCGCCCGGGAGGCCCAAAAGCTCGGCCGTCCACGCTCCGGCGACCTCCTCGACCACCGCCGCCGACGGTCCACACGCGTACAGCCCGGCGTTCTGATCCCACACCGACGTCAGCCAATCGGCCGCGATCGTCGCGGGTGCGGCGCCACCGATCACGAACCCGAAATACCGACCGCCTGGACTCGCGACGAGCCCTGGCTCGACAGCGTCCGCAAGGTGAGTGATGACTTCACGCGGATCTGACGGCCTCTCCGGTAGCGGGCCGCCGAGGCGCGACCGCAGCTCCTCGACGCTCACCGACCAGCCGACCGGCCGCTCCTCGATCGCCTCGAGATAGTTCGCGGCGAGACCAGCGGTCTCGCCGAGCAGCTCACGCATCGTCATTGCCCGTCCCTGCACGACATCAGACGAGCAGACTAAACGTCGTCGCGGGCTGTGTCACCGCCGGCCGGATCGCCCACGCCGGCCACGGACCGTCAGGACTGCAGGCTGAACGGCGGGTAACGGTCGGTGATCAGCAGGAAGGCGTAGGCCGCGACGCGGTTGTGCCAACGGAACACGCCCTCGATGAAATCGAACAGCGACCGTGGGTACCGGCCCGTGAAGAGGATCGCGAACCAGGCGAAGATGGCGGCGAGCAACGCGGCGATCGTGAGAAAGAACAGCACGATGTAATGCGGGATCGCGAGCAGCCACTTGACGAGCGGCAGGCCCTGGCTGAGGTCGTGTTCGGCGTCGGGATACGCGAAGTTCAGGCGCACTGCCTGCTCCTCGTCGGTGGAGGGGTAGCGGTCGTCCATCAGCGCGAAGTAGACGGCGATCCGGTTGGTGAAGCGGGTCAGCTGCAGGTTCCAGTCGTACCACCAGCGCGGGTATTTCTTGCGAAACAGCAGCATCAGCAGGACGGGGATGACGAGGATTCCGATGCCGCCCCCGGCGTAGCGGGCGCCGCTCTCTCCCGCATTGGCCCCGAAGCTCCCGCCCTCGAGTGTCGCAGCGAGGATCCCGATCGGGATGATCGTGAAGATCCGAAGGGCCGTGCTGATCCGGTTGAGGCTGCGGTCGGGGTAGTCGACCGCGAAGGTGAGCGGGTAGTCGTGACCGCCGCCCGGCGGCTCGCCTGCGCCCGGCGAAGGTGCCGGCGTCTGTCCTGAGCTTTCCATGGTTGCCCCTCTCATTTAGGTGTACGGCGTACACTCTGCCGCGGACTATAGGTGTACGCCGTACACTTGTCAACCGCGATGACCCAAGAGACGAACACCGGCCGGACACGCCTGAGTAGACCGTTCGTGCTCCAGGCCGGCGTCGCGCTCGCAGACGGGAATGGGCTTGAGGGGTTCAGCATGCGTCGGCTCGCGCAAGAGCTCAGCGTGGTGCCGATGGCGCTCTACAAGCACGTGGCGAACAAGGATGAGCTCCTCGATGGCATGGTCGACATCGTCTTCGGCGAGATCGAGTCTCCCCCGATTCACGAGGACTGGAGGTCAGCCATGCGACGCCGGGCGATCTCGGCGCGCGATGCGCTCAAGCGCCATAGCTGGGCGATCGGGCTGATGGAGACGCGGAACCCTGGGCCGGCCAACCTGCGAAACCACAACGCGGTAATGGGCTGCCTACGCGAGGCGGGCTTCTCGTTCGAGACCGCGATCCACGCCTACTCGGTTCAGGACGCCTACATCTACGGATTTGCGCTGCAAGAGAAGACGCTCGGGTTCGAAACACCCGACGACGCCGGAGAAGCCGCGCAGAGGAGAGCGCGGGCGATAGGCATGCTCGACGAGTACCCGTATCTCGCCGAGATCGCCGCCAGGCTCCCCGAGTCCGGATACGACAACACAGTGGAGTTCACCTGGGGGCTCGACCTCATCCTCGACGGCCTCGACCGCCGTCGCCGCACGGCCCGAGGGTAGCCCGGCGACGGGGAGGTCCGCGGAGGTCGGCTCGTTCGGGTACCGGCCACTCAGCGCTGCAGGCCGTGACGGTCGGCGAACGCTTCGAGCTGGCGGAGCTGCTCGCCCAGATCAGTAGAGGTCGTGCTGACGACGAGGCGGTCGACGCCCTCGGCGGCGTAGGCCTCCACGCCACTGCGGTCCACGTCGATCGAGCCCCAGCGCGTGTATTCGAGACCCCCGGGATCACGGCCCTCGGCAAGAGCGGTCGCGCGCATCAGTTCGATCTGAGCTAGCCGTTCGGCCGGGGTCAGCCGGCCGCCGGGAAAGAATCCGTCGCCTCGCCGGCCCGCGCGGCGAGCGGCCGCCGCGCTCGAACCGCCGACGTGGATCGGCGGCATCTGCAGCGGCTTTGGGTAACTGGTCACGTTCTCGAACGAGTAGAACTCGCCGTCGAAACTCGTGCCGGTGGCGTCACCGGCCCAGAGCGCGCGCAGGACGTCGATCGCCTCGTCAGCGCGGCGGCCACGGGTCGCGTAGTCGATTCCGACGGCGGCAGCCTCGCCCGGGAGGCTGCTGACACCGATCGTGAGCAACCGCATGCGACCGCCGGAGAGCACGTCGATCGTCGCCAGGCGCTTGGCCAGCACCACCGGGTGGTGGAAGGGCAGGAGCAGCACGCCCGTGCCGAGCAGGATCGTCGTCGTCGATGCGGCGACGAAGGACAGGCACTCGAGCGGGTCAGCGATCGGGAGATCGGGTGCGAACTCGACCTCGCCGACCCGCGCGCCCGGGTACAGCGTGACGTGCTCGGGGAGATACAGCGACTCGAAACCCAGGTCGTCGACGTGGCGGGCAATCGCCTTCAGGTTTGCCGGGTCGGTGCCGACGACGCCGGTGTTGTAACTGAGGCCGAATTGCATGCCTCCAGTTTCTCTCATCCGGAGCGGGACCGACCTCAGTCGCCCGTCCCCTGGGGCGAACCGAGACATTAGGTGCCGACGTCGGCGGGGTGAGAGTCACCCCAGGCGGAGACTCGCGCAGCGACCCTGACGTCGGTCGGAATCTGGCGAGCGAGCCCCCACCAGGCCAGCGCGTTTGCGACCATCGGGTAGACGACCAGCTTGGGCCCGTTGTGGTCACGCATCACGCCGTTGGCGCGAGTGTTGCCGACGATGCTCACGTCACCCGACGGCAGAATCCTCGTCCGCTCCCAGGCCAGCCCGCTGGCGATCGCGGGGACGAGCGATCTCGGCGCGTGCGGTACCCACGCCAGGTAGTGCTCGGCGTACACGATTCCGCGCGCCTGGTAGGAGGAGTCAAACCCGCCCAGCTCCGGGAACACCCCGTCGCCTCGTTGGGCCATGAGCCCCAGCTCGAGCGCTTCTCGTGCGCGGCGAGCCAGAAGCCGGTCACCGGTCAGCATCGCCGTCAGACCGAGAGCCGATGCGACCAGAAACCGGCGGTGGGTGTACGGAGCGTCGGAGGCCAGCCCCGGGCGCCAGACGACACTGCTGGCCATCCACCTCGCCGCTCTGTGGAGCCGCGGCAAGAACGAATCGACCTCGCTGAGCAGGTGCCGCGGCACGGCGACCCCGCTCGCGGCGGCGGCGCGCAGGACCAGGATCACGTGGGCGACGCCCTCGACGAAGAACGAAGTCGAGTGAAAGGGATCCTGGGTGTCCGGAAAGTTCCCCGCCGGCCCCTGGTGGGCAAAACCCCACGCGAACTCACGCTCCCCGAGCCGCCACAGCTTCGGGCTGTGGTGGACCAGCCCGGCGATGATCGCCTCCTCGCCGTGCCGCTGCTCCTCGATGAACATCCCGGGACCCTGTCCGTGCTCCCACTCGGCGTTGACCCCGTTGGCGCCATCGGGAGCCACGCCGCGCACGAGCGCCGACCGGTGCGAGTACAGGATTCGGGCAAGCGCCGCGCTGAAGTCGATCTGAGCATCGATCAGGCCAGACGCGGCCGGCGCGAGCGTGGGAGCAAGGGCACGCGCCTGACGCGCCACGCGCGCCTGACGGGCCGTACGCGCCTGATGCACCGCGCGCGCCTGACGGGCCACACGCGCCGGACTGGCCGCACGCGCCGAACGGGCCGCGCCTGCCGGACTCGGCGCGATCGCCAGCGCGCAGATCGATCCGACGAGGAACACGCGTTTCACCGCGGATGATTCTGTCGGGCCGACGGCGCCTACGCGCCGCGGCAGGAACCGCAAGGTCAAATCGGCCTTTGGCCTCGAGCCCGGGGCGCTGGTCCGGCCCTGCCAGGGGCAAATCGGCCCCGGTCGTCAACCCGGGTCGCTGGTCCGGCCCTGCCAGGGGTAAATCGGCCCCTGTTGTCAGCCCGGGTCGCTGGCCCGGCCCTGCCAGGGGTAAATCGGCCCCGGTTGTCATCCGGGGGCGACTGCGCGCCGTCCCGCCCTGTCCCCCGATGCGGATCGCAAACGCGTGATCCGCTGCGGAATCCGGCGCGTATTAGAAGCCGGAGACCTTAGTGGAGTGCTCCCAATTACCACTGTGTTGCAGTAGCCAGAAACCGGCTGCTAGGTTCGACCGGCGTGCCACGCGCGACCGGATCTTGACCGGGCCCGCGGAGAGGAGATCGTGATGGAAGCCTCGTCTGTGCTGTTGTCGCGTCCATCCAGGCTTGAACGGATCAGGGGCTCGATGTCGCCGTCCGAATGGCGCCGCGCGGGCGTCATGGCGGCCGTGGTCGCGGGGCTTCATATCGTCGGATTCGGCCTGTTGATCCTGGTCGTCGCGCCGGAGCATCTCAAGCTCGGAGCGGCGGGCACGTTTGCGATCGGCACCGGGATCACGGCGTACACGCTGGGTATGCGGCATGCGTTCGATGCCGATCACATCGCCGCGATCGACAATACGACGCGGAAGATGATGAGCGACGGCAAGCGCCCGTTGAGCGTCGGGTTCTTCTTCTCGCTCGGGCATTCGACGATCGTGTTCGGGCTCGCGTTTCTGCTGGCGATCGGTGTCCGCGCAGTGAGTGGTCCGGTGCAGAACGGCGGCTCGACGCTGCACCAGGCGACCGACGTGATTGGCACCACGGTTTCGGGGTCGTTTCTATATGCGATCGCGATCCTGAACACCCTGATCCTGGTCTCGATCGTGCGGATCTTCGTCGCTATGCGCCGGGGGGCGTACGACGAGCAGGAGCTCGAGCAGCAGCTGAACTCGCGGGGGCTGATGAACCGTCTGCTCGGAAAGCAGATGAACAGGATCCACGAGCCGTGGCAGATGTATCCGCTCGGAATGCTGTTCGGCCTCGGGTTCGACACGGCGACCGAAATCGCACTGCTCGTGCTCGCGGCCGGCGCCGGGGCCGCGGGGCTTCCGTTCTACGCGATCCTGTGCATGCCGATCCTGTTCGCGGCCGGGATGTCGCTGCTCGACACGATCGACGGGTCGTTCATGAACTTCGCCTATGGGTGGGCGTTCTCCAAGCCCGTGCGGAAGGTCTATTACAACATCACGATTACGGGACTGTCGGTCGCGGTCGCACTGTTCATCGGCACGATCGAGCTCCTCGGCCTGCTGACGGACAAGCTCGGGTTGCACGGCTCGGTCGTCGACTGGTTTCAGAATTTCAACATCAACACCGCCGGGTTCGTGATCGTCGGTATGTTCGTTGTCACCTGGACACTCGCTCTCACCATCTGGCGGTTCGCGAAAATCGAGGAGAAATGGACGGTCGGGATGGAGCTGGCCAAGGCTCGCTCAGCCGTCACCGACAAGGCTGACGTGGGGCTAGGATGATCGGGTCGGTCGGCTCGGCGAGCACCGCCGACCGGTTGCAGGGAGTGATCTCTTGACAGAAGCGCCGCAGACACCCGCGCTGCATTTCGACACGATCGATCAGGCGATCGAAGCGATGCGCGAGCGGGGACTGCGCCTGTCCACCGCTCGTCGGCTCGTGCTCGACGCGCTGTTCGCCGCCGATGGCCCCGTCTCAGCGCAGCAGCTGTCGCGCGAGCTCGCGATCGACCCGACCTCGGTCTACCGGAACCTCGAGCTGTTCGAGCGCCTCGGCGTGGTCCGTCACGTCCACCTCGCTCACGGTGCCGGCCTCTACGACCTCGCCGGACGCCAACAGTGCGAGTACCTCTACTGCGAGCACTGCTCGAGCGTGACGACAGTGGACGTCGGCCAGCTCGATCCCGTCCGTCACCTGATCAAGACACAGTTCGGTTTCGACGCCCGCTTCGCGCACTTCGCGATCGTTGGAACGTGTCGGCGATGTGCCCGCCGGGCACGAGGCGGAAAACGGATCGCCGTGACGCGCTAGGGGACGAACCTCCGCTGACACGCGGCGATCCTGCTCACGTCACCCTGCGCATGCTCGATACATGCCACCAGACGCTGGGCCGTATGCAGCCTGCGACGGCTCGTCGGGCGTGAGGAGGAGATCGTCGTGCTCAAGCTGAAGACTGTGGTCGTGCTCGCCTTTGAGGTTGTGCAAGGCCTAGCCGACACGGTGGGCGACGTGCCGGGGGCGTTCGGGTTCGGTGGTGCAGGTGACTGGGCTGTGCGCAGCCGGCTGCCATCGTATGCCGCGACGTATTGATGGTCCGGCCTCGCGCCGAACTCGAGAAACCAGGAGCGCCCGGTCAGCGTCGCGCTCGAGCCGTGCCCGGGGAAGCCGACCTCGTCGTACAGCTTGTCCACGACACTCGGATCGATTTGACCGAGCGCGCGCTCGCTCGGTTGGCCGCGCTCGCTCGGTTGGCCGGGCTCGCTCAGTTGGCACGCGCAATCAGCAACCACGGCGCGCTCTTCCCGCGTACGCTCCAAGGAGACTGTCGCCACAGTCCCACAACGCGTCCGAGGAGCTCAGACCGTGACCGAGCACACGCCATACATCGACTACGACAACCTGCCCAACCCAAGCGAGGGCTTCCTTGTCACCCACTTCATCACGGTACGGAGCGTCGCCCGGTCGCGGGAGTTCTACTCCGAGGTGCTCGGCGGCCAGGTCGTGCTGGAGGAGAACCCGTGCATGGTCAAGCTCGCCAACTCGTGGCTGATCATGAACCCGGGCGGCGGCCCCACCCCTGACAAGCCCAACATCTCGGTAGTCGACTACGAGCCAGGGAACACGGTCTCCAGCTTCCTGAACCTGCGCGTCGCCGACATCCAGGAGTGCTACGAGCGGTGGAGCTCAAAGGGGGCCGAGTTCGTCACGCCGCCGATCGATCGCGGCGCCGAGATCCGCTGCTACATGCGCGACCCCGACGGCTACATGATCGAAGTCGGCCAGTCGACGGGGCTGCTGAAAGGAAAACTCGCCAAGAAGCGCCCTGAGGATCTCCCGGGCTGACGCCCAGGCGTCGCAATCGAAACCGTTCGAACCGCCCCGACGCGAATAGACCCCGGCGAGGTCGCGGTAGGCCCCTCGCTCCGAACGCGCTCGCGTCCGGTGCGCGACGTACGTTCGAGCGATGGAGCGGATCG
>DATNKY010000769.1:0-2365 GCA_035603155.1 Solirubrobacteraceae bacterium | reverse complement strand
GGCGACAGGCGAACCTGTACCCCACGCGGTGCTCGACGTCTGGCAAGCCGACGGCAACGGCGACTACGACGTGACCGGCTACCACCTGCGCGGCCTGATCCCGGTCGACGAGGACGGTTGCTACGTCTACCACACCGTGTTGCCCGAGGGCTACGAGATTTCGGCGAAAGGACCGACAAAGCAGCTCTTGACGGCGATCGGCCAACACGACTGGCGCCCTGCACACATTCATCTGCGCGTGCACGTGGGCGACACCACGGCATTGCAGACGCAGTTCTTCATGGCCGGCGCCCGGTTCCTGGACTCCGACCCAGTGGACGGGGTACGCAGTGAGTTGATAGTCGAGCATCGCCCTGTCACCGACGGAGCCGCCCGAGAGGCTCGGTTCGACATCTGCCTGGCGCTGGATCGTGCGCTTCCGGCCCGCTCGATGGAAGATGGTCCACGAGTGCATGCCGCGCTCTCATGAGCGGGGCTCTGAATGCCCACTCGTGCGCAGGCTGCCGCCGATCCAACCGTTCGGCCAGTTCACATTAGGAGAGACAAGGCATGACCACGAACACTGAGACGGCGACCGCCAGCACGCCGTTGACTGGCGAGGAGTATTTGGAGAGTCTGCGCGACGGCAGGCGGGTGTACCTCGGAGGCGAGTTGATCGAGGACGTCACGACTCACCCGGCGTTCCGTAACGCGGCGCGAATGATCGCGCGCCTTTACGACACGCTGCATGATCCGAGCCTGCGTGATGTCGTGACGCGCGAGACCGACACGGGCTCGGGGTCGCGGACGCACAAGTACTTTGTAGCCATGCGCTCCTCGGAAGAGATGCTCGAGGCCCGTGATGCGATCGTGGAGTGGTCACGAATGGGTTTCGGATTCATGGGTCGCACGCCCGATTACAAGGCGTCCTTCCTGGCGACGCTCGGCCCCAACAAGGACTATTGGGGTGATTTCGCGGGCAACGCGGAGCGCTGGTACAAGGAGGCGCAGGAGCGCAACTGGTACTTCAACCATGTGCTGCTGCCGCCGCCGGTGAATCGTGACAAGCCGATGGAGGCCTCCAGCGATGTGTTCGTCCGTGTCACGCGCGAGGTCGATGGTGGCTTCTATGTGTCGGGGGCGAAGGTGGTGGCGACGGGCGGGCCGCTGACGAACTTCAACTTCATCGCGCCGTTGTCGATGCTGCCGATCAAGGGCGATGAGTTCTCGGTCGCGTTCTTTTTACCGGTGAACGCGCCGGGGTCGGCGATGATCTGCCGGGCCTCCTACGAGCAGGCGGCGACCTCGCCGTTCGATTACCCCCTCTCCAGCCGGGTGGATGAGAACGATGCGCTGCTCGTCCTCGACGACGTGTTCGTCCCGTGGGAGAACACGCTCTTCTACCGGGATCCCGAGCGCGCGCGCGGATGGCGGCCGGCGTCGGGCTGGGTTCCCAGGATCTGCTTCCAGGCGTGCGCTCGGCTGGCGGTGAAGTTCGACTTCATCTGCGGCGTCTTGCTGAAGGCGATCGAGGCGACGGGCGCGAAGGAGTTCCGGGGGGTGCAGGTCAGCGCGGGCGAGGTACTGGCGTGGCGAGATCTGTTCTGGTCGCTCTCAGAAACACAAGCGCGACTCCCCGACCCTGGCCCCGGCGGGTCGGTGAACCCGAACTATGCCGCCGGGCGGGCCTACCGGGCGTTCGCGCCGCGGGCGTGGACCAGGGTGCGGGAGATCGTTCAGGATCTGGTGGCGTCGGGCCTGATCGTGATGCCGTCGGGGGCGGCTGACTTCAACAACCCCGAGCTGCGCCCGCTGCTGGATCGCTTCTACGTCGGCTCGAGCGGCTATGACGCCGAGCACAAGGTCAAGCTGATGAAGCTGCTGTGGGACGCGATCGGCACCGAGTTCGCCGGCCGGCACGAACTGTACGAGCGCAACTACGCGGGCAACAACGAGAGCACCACCCTCGACGCCTACGTCGCCGCGCACCAGAACGGCAACGCCGACGCGATGAAAGCGTTCGCCGAAGGGTGCATGGCCGACTACGACCTGTCGGGCTGGAAGTGCCAAGACCTGTTCGACTGACTCCGCACCAGCGTTGAGCGACGCAGTCCGACGCCCCGCCCCGAGCGGCGGTCCCTGGCCACACGACGAAGGGCTGCGGGAGATTCCGCGGAGGCGTTCCGCCAAACCCTGGCCGGTTCGTCTCGGGCCGCGCGGTGGCGGCGGGCGTCGATGCTGCGGGCACTCGTGAGCCTGGACCATGAAACCCGCATGCTCGAGATCGTCACTCGTGCGCGCCGATTTGCCGTATCGATCCGGCACGAACACCACGGTGATGTGAAGCTGCCGGCGATCACGCGCTCCTCCTATGACGCATCGAAGA
>DATNKY010000622.1:0-4401 GCA_035603155.1 Solirubrobacteraceae bacterium | reverse complement strand
GCCGCCGGCGGTCGTGTTGTTGGTCTCGATCTGGTCATTGAGACCGAGCACGTGTCCGTTGCCGTCGAGCAACGGGCCGCCGGAGTTACCGGGGTTGATCGCCGCGTCGGTCTGGATCGCGTTCGGGATCGTGTAGTTGTTGGGGGCGGTGATGCTCCGCCCGGTCTGGCTCACGATTCCGGTCGTGGTCGTCTCGGGCAGGCTGAACGGGCTGCCGATCGCGACCACGGGGTCGCCGACCTGCGCCTCGGACGAGTTGGCGATCGGGATCGGATGCAATTCCGACGCGGGCGCATCGACGTGGATCACGGCGACGTCGGTCGACGGATCGGTCCCGACCACCTTGGCCGAGTAGCTCTTTCCGTCCTTGAAGTTGACCATCACCGAGTTCGCGCCCGACACCACGTGTTCGTCGGTGAGGATGTCGCCACTCTTGTTGTAGACGACGCCCGCGCCCTCGCCCTTGGTCGTCTGGCTGCTGCCACCACCGCTGCCGCCGCCGCCGAAGAACCCGAGATTGGGGCTCTGACTCTGCGACGTCACGATGATGTCGACCACGCCCGGACTCGCCGCGCGGTAAATCTGGTTGACGGTCTCGCCGCTGCCCTTGTTGAACGAGGCGGGCAGCGCAGCCTGCTCTGGGCGCACGATCGTGGTGGTGACCGTCCGCGTAGAGGTGTTCGCGCTGGCAATCACAAGCGCGATCACACCCCCCGCAACGGCGCCACCGATCAGCGGCATCCATCGGCTGAATTTGCTCATGATCTGGGTCTCATCTCCTAAACGACGTTTCTGCTGCCATAACAGTTGACCACTCCACAGTGAGGACCCTTTCAGAGTTCGGGAAGAAGTCCGTAAGAGGGTCGTCGGGCAGCGGGAGCGGCCGATTTCGGGGCCCCCTTGAGATCAACGGTTCCCGCCTTGGGCGCGGCCAAACGTCGGGCCAGCGCTGGTTGCAAACGCTACGAACGCGGCCGGTCCTGCTCGGCGAGGGCGACGAAGTAGTCGAGCGACTCGGGGTTGGCGAGCGACTCGCGGCTCGCCGCCTGCTCGGCGGGCGTGCCCGTCAGGATCCGCTTGACCGGTACCTCGAGCACCTTCCCGGACAGCGTCCGCGGCACCGCCTCGATCTGGCGGATCTCGTTGGGGACGTGGCGCGGCGAGCAGTCGTCGCGGATCCGGCGGCGGATCTCGGCCGCGAGCTCGTCGTCGAGCGTCGCGCCGTCTGTGAGCACGACGAACAGCGGCATCCATCCGTCCGTACCTTCTCTAGGGAGGTCGACCACCAGTGCATCGAGCACCTCGGGCACGTCGAGCACCGCGCGGTAGATCTCGCTCGTCCCCATCCTCACCCCGCCGCGGTTGATCGTCGAGTCCGAGCGGCCGTAGATCACGGCCGTTCCGCGATCGGTGATCTTGATCCAGTCGCCGTGGCGCCAGATCCCCGGGTACATCGAGAAGTACGACTCGCGCAGCCGCTCGCCATCGGTGTCGCCCCAGAAGAAGACCGGCATCGACGGCATCGGCTCGGTGATCACGAGCTCGCCGACCTCGTCGATCAGCGGCCGCCCGTCGGGGTCGAACGCATGGACGGCCGCGCCAAGCGAGCGCGCCTGGAGCTCGCCCAGGTACACGGGCAGGATCGGCACCCCGCCGACGAAAGCCGTGCACAGGTCGGTCCCGCCCGAGGTCGAGAACAGCCACGTGTCGGCGCCGAGCTGGTCGTAAACCCACTGAAAGCCCTCCGGCGCCAGCGGCGAACCAGTCGACCCGACCGCTTGCAAGGCGCTCAGGTCGCGTCCGGAGGCCGGCTCGATCCCGGCCTTCATGCACGACGCGATGAACGCGGCACTGGTCCCGAAAGTCGTGATCCCGGCATCGGCCGCCAGGTCCCACAGCCGGTCGAGCGTCGGGTACCCGGGGTTGCCGTCGAACAGGACCACCGACGCGTCGGTCACGAGCACGCCGACGAGGAAGTTCCACATCATCCAGCCTGTGGTCGAGAACCAGAAGATCCGGTCACCGGGCTGCGCGTCGATATGGAGGTTCATCTTCTTGACCTCCTCGACCAGGATCCCGCCCTGGCCGTGGACGATCGGCTTTGGCAGCCCGGTCGTCCCCGAGCTGTAGAGCACCCACAGCGGGTGATCGAATGGCAGCTGCACGAAGGTCAGCTCACCCTCCTGCGTGAACCCCTCCTCCCAGCCGGTGCCGTCCAGATAGCCGAACCAGACCACGCGCTCCAGGGACGGGATCTCAGCGGCGATCGCGTCGACGATCGCCGAGCGGTCGAAGTCCCTGCCTCCGTAGCGGTACCCGTCGATCGCCAGCAGCACCTTCGGCTCCACCTGCGCGAAGCGGTCGATCACGCTCCGCGCGCCGAACTCGGGCGCCGCCGATGACCACACCGCGCCGATCGACGCGCAGGCGAGAAACGCCGCCACGGTCTCGGGGATGTTCGGCATGTAGGCGACCACCCGGTCGCCCTCCCCGACTCCGAGCGCTCGGAGGCCCGAGGCGATCCGCGCCGTCTGCGACCGCAGCTCGCCCCACGTCCAGGAGCCGAGCTCGCGCAGCTCGGACGTATGGCGGATCGCGATCTCGTCGTCGCGCTTGCCCCGGAACACGTGCTCGGCGAAGGACACCCGCGCACCGGGGAACCACTGCGCGCCGGGCATCTCGCGCCGGCCGAGGACCGCCTCGGGCTCGGTGGAGAAGTCGACCCCGAAGAACTCGACGACGCTGCGCCAGAACGCGTCGAGCTCCGTCGTGGACCATTCCCACAGCGTCGCGTAGTCCTCGAATCGCAGGCCGTGCTCGCGCTCGAGCCAATCCCTGTAGCGCGTCAGGGTCGCGCGCTCGATCCGCTCGGGCGACGGCGTCCAGAGCACGATCGGCGTCTCTGCGTCCACAGCTCAACAATAGACTCCGCCGATGAATCTCCTCGCGCCATTCGCCGGCACTGTCGTCTCGGTTCCGCACGAGGTCGACGACACGGTCGGCGCCGGAACGCCGGTGATCGTGCTCGAGGCGATGAAGATGGAGCACGAGCTCGTCTCCGACGCGGCCGCGACCGTGCAACGGCTCGAGGTGCGCGTCGGTGACACGGTCACCGAGGGCCAGCTGCTCGCGGTGCTCGGCGCTGCTCGCGGCACGCCGGTGGCGCCACGGGCTGTGGCCGGCGGCGAGCGCGACGCGTTAGACGAGGTCGTGCGGCGCCACGCGGTCGGGCTCGACGCCGCCCGTCCCGAGGCCGTCGCGGCGCGGCGCGCCCGCGGGCACGCAACCGCGCGCGAGAACCTCGCTGCGCTGCTCGACGACGGCTCGTTCGTCGAGTACGGCCCGCTGATGTTCGCCGCCCAGGAGCAGCGCCGTACGCGGGAGGAGCTGATCGCGCGCACGCCCGCCGATGGGCTCGTCGGCGGCGTCGGCGCCATCGCCGGCGAGCCATGCGTCGCGATGTCCTACGACTACACGGTCCTGGCGGGCACGCAGGGGATGCGCAACCACCAGAAGAAGGACCGGCTGTTCGAGCTCGCCGAGCGCAGGCGCCTGCCGGTCGTCCTGTTCGCAGAGGGCGGGGGCGGGCGGCCCGGTGACGTCGACATGCCGATCGTGGCGGGCCTCGACTGCCGCGCGTTCAATCTGTTCGCGCGGCTCAGCGGGCTCGTCCCGTTGGTCGGTATCGCCTCGGGCTACTGCTTCGCCGGCAACGCGGCGCTGCTCGGCTGCTGCGACGTCGTGATCGCGACCGAGGACTCGAGCATCGGGATGGGCGGGCCGGCGATGATCGAGGGCGGCGGCCTCGGCGTGTTTGCCCCCGCGGAGGTGGGCCCGATCGATGTCCAGTACGGCAACGGGGTCGTCGACCTGCGGGTCGCCGACGATGCCGAGGCGGTTGCGGTCGCCAAGCGCTACCTGACCTTCTTCGCCCGCGCGCCGGGACGTACACCGTCTGACCCGCCCGACCCGACCCGGTTGCGTGACCTGATCCCTACCAACCGCAAGCGCCCGTACGAGATCCGGAGCGTGATCGAGGCGCTGTGCGACGAGGCGCTCGAGCTGCGTGGCGGGTTCGGCCCTGGGATGGTGACGGCGCTGGCGCGGATCGACGGCCGCCCGTTGGGCGTGGTCGCCAACGATCCGACCCATCTCGGCGGCGCGATCGACGCCGCCGGCGCCGACAAGGCCGCCCGTTTCATGACGCTCTGCGACGCGTTCGGCCTGCCGCTGCTGTTTCTCTGCGACACGCCCGGCTTCATGGTCGGCCCGGACGCCGAACGTCAGGCGCTGGTGCGCCGCGCGTGCCGTATGTTCGTCAACGGCGCCACCGTCACCGTTCCCTATTTCACGGTCGTCTTGCGCAAGGGCTACGGGCTGGGAGCGATGGCCATGGCGGGC
>DATNKY010000633.1:0-2316 GCA_035603155.1 Solirubrobacteraceae bacterium | reverse complement strand
GCTCTTAGCGACACTTCACACCCGCCGAGATGCGCGAGGCGCCAGAATGCGGACATGGCCGAATCGGATCCCGCTTCCCGCGCCTCGGACACCTCAGACAAAGCCGTCCCGCCCGCGCCGATGCCGCGTGACCGGCAGGGTTGGCGCGTCGCGCCGGCGCCCGACGGCCGCGGGATGCCCGACGAGCACAAGCCGACCCCGCCGCACCGCCTGCGGGGGTTCTGGATGTTGTTGATCGGGCTGCTCGCGATCAACTGGCTGTTCGTGCTGCTCAGTCAGCCCGGCACGCTTCAGCGAGTGACGGTCCCGTTCAGCCCGTACTTCCTCCAGCAACTCGAGGCGGGCAAGGTCAAATCGATCACCTCGAAGAGCGGCACGATCGACGGCACGTTCACCACGAAGCTCAAATATCCGCCGAACGACACGAAAGCGAAGGCGACGGACCTGTTCGCGACCCAGGTCCCGTCGTTCTGGAACAGCAACCAACTCACGGAGCTCTTGACCACACACAAGGTCCAGGTCAACGCGAAGAACCCCAATCCGGGGACCTCGCTGCTGGGCGAGCTTTTGGTCGGGTTCGGTCCGACGCTGCTGCTGTTCGGGGTCATCTACTTCATCGCGCGGCGTGCCATGAGGTCCGGCGGAGGCGGCCTCGGCGGGCTGGGGAACTTCGGCCGCTCGCAGGCGCGCCGGGTCGACCCGGAGAAGATCCGGGTCACGTTCGACGACGTCGCCGGGATCGACGAGGCGAAGGCCGAGCTGACCGAGATCGTCGACTTTCTGAAGAACCCCGATCGGTATCAGAAGCTGGGCGGGCGGATTCCCCACGGCGTGCTCCTGTACGGCGCCCCCGGGACCGGCAAGACGCTGCTGGCCCGGGCGGTGGCCGGCGAGGCGCACGCCGCGTTCTTCTCGATCGCGGCCTCGGAGTTCATCGAGGCGATCGTCGGCGTCGGCGCCGCGCGCGTCCGCGACCTGTTCGCCAAGGCCAAGGCGGCCGCGCCGGCGATCATCTTCATCGACGAGCTCGACGCGATCGGCCGCTCGCGGAGTGGGTCGGCCCAGATCAGCGGCGCCAACGACGAGCGCGAACAGACGCTCGACCAGATCCTGACCGAGATGGACGGTTTCGAGTCGACCGAGGCGGTCGTCGTGCTCGGCGCGACCAACCGGCCCGAGATCCTCGATCAGGCGCTGCTCCGGCCTGGGCGGTTCGACCGCCGGGTGGCGGTGCAGGCTCCCGACCGAGCCGGACGCTTGAAGATCCTGCAGGTCCACACCCGCTCGATCCCGCTCGCCGATGATGTCGAGCTCAGCACGATCGCGTCCTCGACACCGGGGATGGTCGGCGCCGACCTCGCCAACCTGTGCAACGAGGCAGCGCTGCTGGCCGCCCGGCTCAACCACACGAAGGTCCAAATGTCGGACTTCACCGACGCGCTCGAGAAGATCACGCTCGGGGCGGCGCGCGGAATCGTGCTGAGCCGCGCCGACCGGGAGCGGACCGCATATCACGAGTCCGGTCACGCGCTCGTCGGGATGCTCACCCCCGGAGCCGACCCGGTCCGCAAGATCTCGATCATCCCACGCGGGATGGCCCTGGGGGTGACGCTGTCGACCCCTGACGCCGACCGCGTTTCGTACTCGCGCGAGGAGCTCGACGCCAAGATCAAGGTCGCGCTCGGCGGTCGCGTCGCCGAGGAGGTCGTGTACGGCCAGATCACCACCGGAGCGGAGTCGGACATCCAGCAGCTGACCCAGATCGCCCGCCAGATGGTCGGCCGGTGGGGGATGAGCGACAAGCTCGGACCGGTGTCGGTGCTCCCGAGCGACGGCGACGGGCCGCTGCTTCCCGGCGTCAGCGAGACCTCGCAGCAGACCCAGTGGCTGATCGACCAGGAAGTGCAGCGGATGGTCGAGCAGGCCCACGCCGAGGTGACGGCGCTCCTCTCGAGCCACCGTCGCCAGCTCGACAGCCTCGCGCACGCGCTGCTCCTAGCCGAGACGCTCGACGGCGCCCCGGCCTACGCCGCGGCCGGCGTGAAGATGCCCGCGCCCCAGGAACCCGAGGCCGAGCCCGAGCCCGACCCTGAGCCGGGGGTCGCCGCGCCCGCATAGTCGCCGAGAACCCGGTGTCAGACGTGAGCGCTCTCACGCAGATGTAGTAAAGATTTTCCCCGGAAATTGCGCGAGCAATTACACTGGCGCCCTTCGTGACTGCTGGACGAAGCTTTGGTGATCTGGTAGCTCGGCTGCCGAGGACGCGCGCAGCACTGGCGTATGCCGAGGAGCAACATGCCGGCCAGCGGCGCAAGG
>DATNKY010000606.1:0-2195 GCA_035603155.1 Solirubrobacteraceae bacterium | reverse complement strand
CCCGATCGGCACCACGCTGCCGGGCCTCGCCCAGCGGTACGTCGCGGCGGCATTCGTGGACCGCGGCACACACCTCGTCACCTTGGATGACAACGGTCAGGGCTACCTCTGGGACATCCAACCGCAGTCATGGGCGCGCCGGGCCTGCGAGGTCGCAGGTCGCACGCTCACCCGCGCGGAGTGGAACGACGCGCTGCCAGAGCGCGCCTACGCCCCCGCGTGTACACCCCGCTGACGGTGCGCCGCAGGACGAATCTGAGCAGCGGTGACAGGCGCGCACCGCCCTCCTGCTCGGTCAGAAAAGCAGCCACCTGGGAACCGATCAACTGACTGTTGCTCTAGGCGTCAAGCGGCAATACTCCTCAATCGCGCTGGAGGCGAGTAATTGGTCATGACAGACCTGCTTTTGGAGTACGACGGGCATCTCGAGCGTGAGGTCGCGTCCCTTTGCCGCTGTAAATTCGCTCGCGGTTGAGGTTCCCGTGGGTGAGTCTATGCGGCGGTGATCTCCTCGTCGAGAGTGTTGGGGTCGGCTTGCTGGTACTTGATTCGGTAGAGGTGTTGGCGGTCGACGTCGGTGAACGTGGCGCCGTTGCTGGCGTGGTTGACGAACAGGTCGAGCACCGCCCAGACGAGTGAGAGGCAGCTGGTCTCGCCGGGGAACCGGCCCATCACCTTCGTGCGCCGGCGGACCTCCCCGAGCGACCGTTCGAGCAGGTTCGTTGACCGCCACCGTTCGCGGTGTCTGAGCGGATAGCGCAGGTGCACGATCAGGGCGTCGAGGTCGTCTGAGAGGCAGCGGGCGGCCGACTCGTAGCCGGCATGCTCGAGTTCTGAGATCAGCACCTGGAGTCGGAGCTTGGCGTCCTTGACTGACGTCGCGTCGGTGAGCGCGGACCAGTAGTTGAATCGGATCCGGTCCTGCTCTGACTTGGGGAGCTTGGCCAGGAGGTTCCGGAGGCGGTGAACGGCGCAATGCTGGCGGTCAGCGCGCGGCCAGATCTCCTCAACCGCCGAGATCAGCCCAGGCGCCCCGTCGGCCACGACGAGGCGTGGCGCGGCGAGTCCGCGGCTGGTCAGATCGCGGCCGAGCTCGAGCCAGTCTTCCTTGCCCTCCCGCATCCCCAACCGCACGGACACCAGCGCTCTTTCGCCGTTCTCGGTGATCCCCCAGGCGCAGATCACGCCCTCTTTCGGGCCGCTCGGACGGACCGGGAGGTAGATCGCGTCAAGGAACAGGGCGACCAGGTTGACGTCGTATAGCGAGCGGCGTTTGAACGCTTCGAACCGCTCGTGCAGCTCCGCGCAGACCCTGGACACGCTCGACTTTGAGGCCTTCCCGAGCCCCGCCTCTTCGCACAACGACTCGACGTCGCGCATCGACAGGCCGCGGACGAACCCGCCGATGATCAACGCTTTCAGCGGGTCGGTCCGTAGCAGCCGCTTGCAATGCCACTTCGGGAACAGCTTGGACACGAACGGGATCGCCGCCTCACGGACCTGCGGAATCTCGATCCGCAGCTCACCCTCAGCCGTCTGAACGTGCCGGGGCCGGAACCCGTTACGCATCCCCGAGTCATAGTTACGCAACCCGCGTTGGCGCTCTGGCCGGCGCTCATACCGAGCACGACCCAGCCAGCTATCGAACTCCTCCTCGACCGCCCGCTGAATGATCAACCTCGCCCCGAGCCGGGCAAGCTCGGACAGCATCTTCTGCGGATCATCGACCATGCCCCTCGACAGCAGCTTGTCGATGCTCGCTTGTATCTCCGCCGACGGCGGTACGGTACGTCTCACGGCGTAGGCCTCCTTCATCGTCTTGCAGGACTTGAGGGAACCTACGCCGTCGCTCTGACAGCACCCGGCACGCATTTACAGCACTTCTGGGACGCGACCAACCAAAGCCGCCTGACCCTGCTGCTCGCCAATCTCGAGACGCACCGCGTCGTCGGGTCTCAGGCCGCGGCCGCCGCTCAGCTCGGAGTTGCGCTTGGGCACGAACTCGGGTGCGACACTGGTGCCGACGATGATGAGCCTCTGCGCCAGGCTCTTGCGAAGCTACAAGTTCCGGGAGCCCGCGCTGCCGCGGCAATCGTCGTACGGCGGCTGGGGCCCGTGGGACGCGCGGGTTACCAGGAGGGCCGCGCCCCCGCACGCGCGAGAACCCGGCTGGCCTAACTCCACGCGAACTCGAC
>DATNKY010000647.1:0-2106 GCA_035603155.1 Solirubrobacteraceae bacterium | reverse complement strand
ACTCGCCACCCTCAGCGGTCTGAGACAACTGTTGCGCCGGGCGATCGGTCGCGTCGAACTTCGCGCCGCCGGCGATCAGAGCTACCGCTCCGGCCAGACGGACAGCGAGAGCGGCAGCGTCGCGACCACACCCGTGTCGGCGACGATGGGGAAGCGGGGCGCGGCCTTGACACGGTCGGCCTGTCTAGTTCCGGGCTAGAGATTTCGGTCGACCGCCCGAACCCAGCTTGTTTTGCCGATCATCCGTCGTTGGCCACCCATTGCAGAGGGAACGAGATGGTGGCTCGGCAGTCAGTCGCAGTCGGCATCAGGTCAAGCGTGCGGCGAGCGGTCCGGCGGGGTCAGGAATCGCAGCAGCTTTCTGTCGTCGCCTGGGGTCGCGAGGTAGTGGTTGCCGCGATCGTCGCGTGCACACCAGGTGAGCTCGGAGCGCCAGGGACGGTTGCCGCTCGACTGCACCACGCGAACGATGATGGTGAACCGGCGCGCGTTCGCCGCGTCGAGCGGCTGAGCGCGCACCAGACGCGATCGCGGGATGCACGGTGTTGGCTATCGATGCGGCCGCCGCGACCGGGAGGCGGGGCGTGTCCGGGGGTTCTGGCTGAAGCAGGCGCTTGGTCCTCTGATCGATCGGGAGATTGGACCTTCTCAGGAGACCAATCGCGACTTACGGTGACTGATGTGAGTGCCGGTCACGCCGACAGAGTCCATCCAGAGATGGGTGTCGCTGAGCCGCCGAAGCGCGGCACAGATCGGTCGTAAGCGCCTGACCGGCGACCGGGCACGCGATCCGCTGGGATCGCCGCCTGTCGCTGTCAGCGTCGTCGATGCGTGCCGGTTCTCGCAGCAACACACCGATGACTTTTCTGCACCTCGCGGCCATCGGGGCCGCGCTGGCTGTGGTGCTCGCGTGTAACACCGTTATGAGAGGAAACCGATGAACCCCACAACGAGATGGAGAACCCCGCTGGGCGACGAGTCGCGATCAAAGTTGTTGAAGGAACCGTCGGCGGGGCGGGCAACGTTGCTGGGCTTGGTGCGCTGGTGTATCGCTCACCGTCGTCGGGTCGTGATCGCGTGGGTGGCCGTCGCGGTCCTCGCGACTGTGGTGGCGGGGTCGGTTGGACGGCAATATGCCACCAACTTCAGCCTCCCGGGGACGGAGTCGCAGCGGGCGTGGGACCTGCTCACGCGTCAGTTCAGAGCTCAGAGCGGCGACATTGACACGATCGTGTTTCACGTCTCGCGAGGCACGATCGAGTCGCCGGCGGTGCGTGCCGCGATCGCGCCGCTGCTTGTTCGGGTGAGCAAGTTCCCACACGTGGCGGGAGTGATCAGTCCCTACAGCGCGCGCGGAGCGGTCCAGGTGTCGCCCGACCGGACGACCGCGTTCGCGACGATCGATTACGACAAGACCGCAAACTTATTGCCGAACAGCGCCGGCAAGGCAGTGTTGGATCGGGTCGAGGCGGTACGGGCGCCGGGGCTGAGGGTCGCGGCGGGCGGTCAGGTGATTGAAAACGCTGAGGGGTTCAACCTTGGTCCGTCCACAGCGATCGGAGTGATCGCGGCGCTGGTGATTCTGCTGCTGACCTTCGGCTCGCTGGCCGCGGCCGGGATGCCGCTGATCACGGCCGGTCTTGGCTTGATCACCGGGGTCGGGTTAATCGGGCTCGCTACCCGCGTCACGAGCATGTCGAACGTGGCCCCCCAGCTGGCGCTGATGATCGGTCTCGGCGTCGGGATCGACTACGCGCTGTTCATCGTTACGCGCTTTCGCGAGAACTACCTCGCGTTCGGCGACGTGGAGCGTTCGGTCGTTCATGCGATGGACACGTCTGGTCGGGCGGTCCTGCTCGCCGGCGCGATCGTGGTGATCGCCCTGCTCGGCATGTTCGCCACCGGGGTCAGCTTCATGTATGGGCTCGCGATCGCGTCCGTGATCGCCGTGCTGCTTGTGCTCGCGGCCTCGCTAACGCTGCTGCCGGCGCTGCTGTCGCGCTTCGGCGCGCGGATGGTGCGCCCGCGCGGCGAGCGCCGACGCCGGCTTTCAGTCCTTCGCCCGGCGCCGGCGCAGACCAACGCCGCCGCCGTGGTCGTGGCGCC
>DATNKY010000603.1:0-4289 GCA_035603155.1 Solirubrobacteraceae bacterium | reverse complement strand
TCCCTGCCGCCCCATCGACGTGGCGCTGGTGCGCGGGACGACCGCCGACGAGGAAGGGAACGTGACGATGGAGCGCGAGGCCGCGATGCTGGACACGCTCTCGATCGCCCAGGCGACGAAGAACTCGGGTGGAATCGTGATCGTGCAGGTCGAGCGCGTCACCGACCGCCACCTAGTGCCACGCGAGGTCCGCCTCCCCGGCATCCTCGTCGACGCCGTCGTCCTCGCCAGCAGCGCCGCGCACATGCAGACGTTCGCCGAGGGCTACAACCCCGCGTACGCGAGCGAGGTGCGCGTGGTGTCAAAGGCGACGGGCACGACGTCGCTGGACGCGCGCAAGGTCATCGCCCGCCGCGCCACGATGCAGCTGACGATCAACTCGGTCGTGAACCTCGGGATCGGGATACCCGAGGGCATCGCCACGGTGGCTAGCGAGGAGGGGATCCTGGACCTGATCACACTCACCGTCGAGGCGGGCGCCATCGGTGGCGTGCCCGCCGGCGGCCTGAGCTTCGGCGCGGCCGCCAATGCGCAGGCGATCGTCGATCAGCCCTACCAGTTCGACTTCTACGACGGCGGGGGGCTGGACCAAGCCTTTCTCGGCATGGCCGAGGCCGACCGACACGGCAACGTCAACGTCAGCCGCTTCGGCCGGCGGCTCGTCGGCGCGGGCGGCTTCATCAACATTAGCCAGGCCGCCCGCAGCCTGTTCTTCCTCGGGACGTTCACGGCCGGCGCCGAAACCACCGTCGGCGACGGCAGGCTGCGCATTGGACGTGACGGCACGGTGCCCAAGTTCGTCGACTCGGTCGCGCAGGTTACCTTCAACGGCGAGCGCGCCCGTGCGACCGGCCAGTCCGTGCTCTACATCACCGAACGCTGCGTGCTGCGACTCGGCGACGACGGCCTTGAGCTGATCGAGATCGCGCCTGGCGTGGATCTCGAGCGCGACGTGCTGGGCCGGATGGGCTTTCGCCCCCAGATTGCGCGCGACCTGCGCGAGATGGACGCGGCGATCTTCACCGACGCGCCGCTCGCGCTGGACGATCTACCGGAGCCTCGAGCAAGCGACGCGCGCGCTCGCTGAGCACTCGGGCTGGCGCCCGAGCGCCCGGCCGTCAGCCGCGTTCGAGCAGCATCGCGATGCCCTGGCCACCCCCGATGCAGAGCGTTACCAGGCCGAGCTTGTGGTTCTCACGTTCCATCTCCCCCAGGATCTTGGTGGTGAGGATCACGCCCGTGGCGGCGATCGGGTGACCGAGGGCAATCGCTCCGCCGTTTGGGTTAACCTTCGCGGGGTCGAGGTCGAGATCCTCGAGAACCGCCAGCGATTGTGCGGCGAACGCCTCGTTGAGCTCGATCACATCGATGTCATCGAGCGTCTTGCCGGCACGCTCGAGCGCCTTTAGCACGGCGGGGACAGGCCCGATGCCCATCGTCTTGGGCTCCACGCCGCACACCGCATAGGAAAGGATGCGGGCACGCACCGGCGCGTTCAGCTCCTGCGCCCGGTCCGCGGACATGACCACGACCGCGGCGGCTGCGTCATTGACGCCCGAGGCGTTGCCGGCCGTAACGGTGCCGTCCTTCTTGAAGGCCGGCCTGAGCTTCGCAAACGTCTCCAGCGTGGCGTCGCGTCGGAGGTGCTCATCAACCGTGAACTCGACAGTCCCCTTGCGCGTCTTGACCTCGATTGGTACGACCTCCTCGTCGAAGAGCCCCGCCTCAATCGCCACCTGCGCGCGGCGATGGGACTCGAGCGCGAACTCGTCCTGAGCCTCACGAGAGATCCCGTGCGACTCGGCCACGTTCTCAGCCGTCACGCCCATATGAATCTCATTGAACGGGTCAGTGAGGCACCCGACCACCGCATCGACGAGCGACGCGTCGCCGATCCGCGCGCCCCAGCGGGCGTTCTGCACCCAGTAGGCGCCCCTGCTCATCGACTCGGCACCACCAGCGAGCACGATCTCGGCATCGCCGGTCTGAATTGCCTGGGCGGCCGAGACGATCGCCTGGACACCGCTGCCACACAGGCGGTTGACGGTAAAGGCCGGCGCCTCCTTGGGGATCCCGGCGCGGATGCCGACGACCCGGGCCATGTACATGTCCTCGGGGGAGGTGTGGATGACGTTGCCAAACACCACCTGGTCGACCTGGTCGGGCTCAACGCCCGCGCGCTCGATCGCCACGCGCGCGACGGTGGCCCCGAGCTCGGTTGGCGGGACGTCCCGCAGGCTGCGTCCGAAGGAGCCGATCGCGGTCCGGGACGCCGAAGTGATCACAACGCTAGTCACATGCTTCCTTTCGCTATGGGCCCGATGGCGGCGCCGTGGGCGCAATCCCGGTTTACAACGTTGGCTCGAAGCCTCAGCCCGGACTCTCGCTCCCGTCCAAGAGAGCACAGCCGATGGATGACCGGCCGAGGACCCTTCTCATGTCTGCTGCTGTCGATACGCCCGCGGTCGATCAGGGGCCGGATCAACTCGGCGGTGGCCCTCACCCCTTGATTCTGGAGTCTTGTCCGGCCCACTCGCGTTCCCGCAGCTCGAACTTCGGGACTTTCCCCGTCGAGGTCGTTGGCATCTCGTCGAGGAAGGCGACAGCTTTGGGCGCCTTGTAGCGGGCAATCGTGGACTTGACGTGGTCGATGAGCTCCTTCTCGCTGGCTTCCTTGCCGGGCTTGAGCACGACGAACGCCTTGGGCCGTTCGCCCCACTTCTCGTCGGGCACCCCGATGACCGCGGCCTCCAGCACGGCTTCATGGGTGCGGAGCGCCTGCTCGATCTCTACGGTGGAGATGTTCTCCCCGCCGGATATCACAACGTCCTTGGCTCGGTCCATGAGCTGCACGTAGCCGTCGGGGTGCACGACCCCCAGGTCGCCGGAGTGAAACCAGCCGTCCCTGAACGCCTCGGCCGTCGCCTCCTCGTCGTCGAAATAGCCCTTCATGACGTTGTTGCCGCGCATCACGATCTCGCCCATCGTCACGCCGTCAGTCGGCACGTCATTCGTCTCCTCGTCGACGACGCGAAGCCGCTCCGCCTGGATCATCCCGACACCCTGGCGGGAGAGGAGCGCCGCGCGTGCGTCCACGTCGACGTCCTCCCAGCCCTCCTGCCATTGACACACCGAGTACGGACCATAGGTCTCGGTCAGCCCGTAGACATGGACGACCCGCGCGTTGATGTCCTCACACCGCGCGATCGTCTTCGGATTGGGCGGGGCGCCGGCCGTGGTGATCACCAGTGGTCGCTCCAGCGGGTGAGCCTCCTCCGCGCTCACCAGTGCCGTGAGCACCGGGGGAGCGCCGTTGAGATGCGTGACCTTCTCCTGCTCCAATAGCTGCCAGATGCGGTCGCCGCGCACCGCGCGCAGGCACACGTGGCGCCCACCGATGGCGGTTACGCCCCAAGCCGTGCACCACCCGTTGCAGTGAAACATCGGGAGAGTCCACAGGTAGACGGAGTCGGGCCCGTGCTCGGAGTGAAGCAGCTCCCCGAGGCTGTTCAAGTAGGCGCCTCGGTGGCTGTACATGACGCCCTTGGGCTTTCCGGTCGTCCCCGACGTGTAGTTGATCGCGATCGTGGCCAGCTCGTCGTCGACCGTCCAGCCCAACGGCTCGTCAGATCCACGCTCGAGCAGATCGGGATAACGGGAGCCGTCCGAGGGCTCCGAAACGTCCAGCTCGGACATGGGGTCGGCGACCGTGACGACCTCGCGCACCGTCTCAAACTCGTCCTGCACCGGGGCGACGATCGAGCGCAGCTCGGAGTCAACCACCAGCAGCCTGGCGCCGGAGTGGTCGCAGATATAGCGCACCTCCTCGCTCGCCAAGCGCGAGTTGATGGCCACCAGTACGGCTCCGGCCAGCGGGACGGCAAAGTGCGCGATCAGCAGCTCAGGGATGTTCGGACAGAGGTAGGCGACGCGCTCGCCCGGCTCGATCCCCGACGCCGTCAGGCCACGAGCGAGACGGGTCGCCTCACCTGCAAAGTCGCGATAGGTCGTGCGCCGGCCACCGTGGACGATCGCCACCTTCTCGGGGTACACCTCCGCCGAGCGCTCCAGGAAACGCAACGGAGTCAACTGGGCGTGCGACACGGTAGACATGGTTCGTGACGGCCTACGGCTCGAGCACGATCCGCGCGGCGACGCGGCCGGCCTCGACGTCGGCGATGGCCTCGTTTACTTGGTCGAGCGGTCGCGTTTCGCGGATCACGGTTGTCTTGCCGGCGTGGTGCAGCTCGAACACCTCGCGGAGGTCTTTTCGTGTGCCGACGATCGAG
>DATNKY010000596.1:0-8492 GCA_035603155.1 Solirubrobacteraceae bacterium | reverse complement strand
CCCCGGGCGCGGTGGCGCCATCTGAGGCGGCGATCTCCGCCAGTAGGGCGCCGACCGCGACCGTGTCGCCCTCGCCGGCGTGGATCTTGATCACCGTGCCCGCGACCGGGGCGGGAACCTCGGCGTCGACCTTGTCAGTCGAGATCTCGAGCAGCGTCTCGTCGGCGGCGACGGGGTCGCCCTCCTGCTTGTGCCATTCGAGCACCGTTCCTTCGCTGACGGAGTCGCCCATCGCGGGCATGACGACTTGCACGGTGCTGGTATCTACAGCCATTCCGAAACTCAACTCTACCGCGGGGTTCGTGCCCTTCGACGCTCGGCGATCACGAAACCGGCCGAGCCGCAGAACGGACCCAGCCCGCCGAGCACCGCGACGGTCACCGCCAGCCAGAACGGGATCACCCGAGCGCGCGCGGCGGCGATGCAGACGAGCGACATCACGATCCACAGCAGTCCGTGGGCGAGCCCGAAGATGAACGTCGCCGGCTCTGGCTTGCCGAGCACGAACGCGCACAGCAACAGCGCCAGGAACACGCACGAGTGCGTGAACGAGACCACCTCCAGACGGCGGAAGGTGACCCACCGGCGAAACGTATCCCAGTTCATTACGACGCAGACAGCGTTCCGGCGAGCAGGCGCAGTGGCGCGTCGGCCTCCGGCGGCCAGCGCTCTGGGCGCGCCGGCCACCAGGCGTACTCGTCGTGCTCGGCGTCGGGCGTGACGGTCGCGCCGTCCGGCAGCCAGGCCATCCCGATCATCAACACGACGCCGCTGTCGCGGCCGACCAGCGCTTCGACCGTGAGCCGCTCCGGCGCCACGGACCACTCCTCCTGGAGTTCCCGGACCATCGTGTCGGCCGGGTTCTCGTCGACCTCCACCGAACCACCGGCGCCCAGCGCCCAGCGGCCGGCCCATGTGGCCAGCCACTGCGCTCGCCGGCCCGCGAGCCAGCGGCCGTCGGCGGCGCGCACGACGCAGATCGCCGACAGGCTCTGCGCCGCGTCCTCGCCCAGCAGTCGCAGCGCCCAGCGAACCGGCTGCAGCTCGAGCGCCAGCCGATCGGGGTGCGCGTCGTAGCTGACCAGCCGCGCCGCCCAGCCGTCGTGGCTCGGCGAGCCGCGGCGGCGCAGCTCGGCGATCGCGACGTCGGCGGCCCGAGCGGCGGCCGGCGGCGGCTGGAACGGCTCGGTCCGCCACGACGCACGCACGTGGGCGGGATCCCAGGGACCGCGGGCCATGACGCCATTCTCGACCGACACGGCTAAACCGTACCGGGGTAGGCTCGCGCGGTGGGCCGCCGACGCAAGCACTGGGGATGGGGCTACGAGGACGAGCAGCCGTCCGATCAGGAGCTGCGCGCCCAGGCGGCATTCCTCTCCCAGCACCTCGGGTTCGGGTCAGCGGACCCCGAACCGGCCGTGCCGTTGAGCGAGGTGACGCTGCCGCCGCCGTCACTGGCCCCGCCCGCGCCGCTGGCAGAGGTCTGCTCCAGCGACGACCACGAGCGCGCCCTGCACGCCTACGGACGTTCGTACCGTGATGTGATCAGGGCATTCCGGGGGCGTTTCGAGCATCCGCCCGACGTCGTCGCCCGCCCGACTGACGAACGCGAGCTCGAATCAGTGCTCGAATGGGCGATCGGCGCCGGCGCGGCGGTGATTCCATTCGGAGGCGGGACGAGCGCCGTCGGCGGCGTCGAGCCGGCGGTTGACCGCGAGCGGTTTGCGGGCGTGGTCACGGTCGACGTCACGGCGCTTGACCGCGTGCTGGAGATCGACCGCGTCTCGCTGGCCGCGCGCATCCAGGCGGGCGCTAGCGGGCCAGTCCTCGAGCAGCAGCTGCGCCAGTCAGGGCTGACGCTGCGTCACTTCCCGCAGTCGTTTGAGTTCTCGACGCTCGGCGGCTGGATCGCGACTCGCGCCGGCGGGCACTTCGCGACCCTTTACACGCACGTCGACGATCTCGTCGAATCGGTCCGGGCAGTGACCCCGAGCGGCGTCTGGGAATCGCGCCGGCTGCCGGGTTCGGGGGCCGGCATTTCGCCCGACCGGCTGCTGATCGGCTCCGAGGGGACGCTCGGGGTGATCACCGAGGCCTGGGTGCGGGTCCGCGAACGCCCGCGGTACAGGGTGTCCGTCGGGGTGCGGTTCGCGGACATGCTCTCGGGCGCACGGGCCGTACGGGCGCTGTCCCAGTCCGGGCTGCACCCCTCCAACTGCCGCCTGATCGACGCCGCCGAGGCGCGTCTCACCGGGGTCGGGGACGGCTCGAGCTGGCGGCCCGCTCGCCATCCAGGCTCGCCCGACCGGGCCGCGCTCGAGTCATCCGGCTGCGCCCTGCTGGTGCTCGGGTTCGAGTCACCGGCGTTCGACCAGAGCGCGGTGATGGCGCTGGCGCTCGAGTGCTGCGGGGACCACGGCGGCACCTGGGAGGGGCAGGGCAGCGCCGGCGCCGGCACGTCGCGGACCCCCCAGGGTGGCCGCGACGATGCGGTCGGCAGCTGGCGTGAGGCGTTCCTGCGCGTGCCCTACGTCCGCGACACGCTGGTCGCGATGGGCGTCCTGTCGGAGACGTTCGAGACGGCGATCACATGGGATCGGTTCGAGGAGTTCCTCGCGGACGTGACCGCGCGCACCGAGCGCGCCGTGCGCGAGGTCTGCGGCGCGGGCACGGTGACGTGCCGGTTGACGCACGTGTATCCCGACGGGCCGGCACCCTACTTCACGGTCGTGGCGCCGGCGCGGCGCGGGGCGGAGCTCGAGCAGTGGGCGGCGATCAAGGCTGCGGCGAGCGAGGCGGTGCTAGCGGGCGGCGGGACGATCACCCACCACCACGCGGTCGGGCGCGACCACCGGCCGTGGTATGACCGCCAGCGTCCCGAGCCGTTCGCGGCCGCACTGCGGGCGGCGAAGGGGGAACTCGACCCGGCCGGAGCGCTGAACCCGGGGGTGCTCGTGGACACCTTCGGAACCAAAGGCGCCATATAGACGCTTAACGTTCCGAAGGTCATGCCCCCGCGCCCTACGTGGCCGCGAATCTAGGAGTGGTAGTCCGCCACCTCGTGGTACAGCCGGCTGATTAGATTTGCAGTGCCGCGGAGGTCACGGAGCGTGTCGCGAACCTCTGGGAGCTGCTCGGCGCGCTGGCGGTCTTCGGCGCTGCGCCACTCGATCACCGCCGCGATCGACGTCTGGTCGGGGGTCTCGAGCATGCGGGCGGAGACGAACCCGGGGTCGGAGACCATCTGTTTGAACATCTCCTCGAGATGCTGTGTCGCAGTCTGTGCCCGATCGGGATCGACCTCCCAGACATGGATCAGCGCGGGACCTTCTTTCATCGGCGGACCTCGCTTTCGCGGTCGATTTGAGTGGCGCGATCATACGACCACGCCTCAGGCGCCCGCGTCAAGGCGCTCCAGGACAGCGCGCGCAGTCGGCGCCTGCTCGGGCGTCAGGCGCGGCAGCAGCTCGCGCCACCCGGGCTGCTCGACGATCGCGGCCCGGACCTGCGCGACCGCGGCGTCCATATCGCCGGCCTGCGCGGCGCCGAGCCCGGCCCACAGGCGGAGCTCATGGGATTCGGGTGCAAGCTCGCTGGCCCGCAGGTAGAGGCTCGCCGCCTCGTCGTGGCGCCCCTCGCCCGCGCGTTGGTCACCGAGCCCCGCCAATGTGTAGGCGTCGTGGAGGCGCACGAGCCGCGCGAGCTCCTCGAGTGGGTCAGGGTGATCCTCGACCCGCAGCGCCACGACCGTGTCCCACGAGTTGCCGGCCGGCGGGACCACCAGGATCGCCGCCGACTGGCGCCCGCGGACGTCTCCGCCGGCGCGCTCGGCCGCGTCGAGCGACGCGAGCAGGCGGCTCGTGAGCGTCCCGGAATGGCTTTCGAAGGCCTCGAGCATCGTCGGCCAGACGAGCTCTGAGGCCATGATGTTGGCCTGGCAGGAGACAGCATCGCCCTGCACGTCGCCGGCGAACGCGATGCACTCCTCACCGGTGTGCGCGGCGACGGTGCCGGCCGCGTCGACGACCGCGACCTGGCGCGTGGCTCGGCCGGGGTCGGCGTCCAGCAGTTGCGCGAGCGCATCCGGGGCGCTGACCCCCTGCCCGAGCAGCTCGAGCGCGAGCGGTCCGTAGGAGACCTCGGCGTTGGCCTGGGTCGCGACCGCGCCGACGCCAGTCCGCGCCCACGGGACGATCGGGCCCACCGAGAACCAGTGCGACTGCACCGCGACGCCGAGCTCGCCGGTCCGCGCGTCGCGCGCGGTGATCGAATAGGTGCCCCGGCGGGCGCGGGCGGCGGTGAGGGTCGGGGCGGCGATCCGCGCGAGGATAACCGCCCGACCCAGACCGCGAACCCGTCAGGCCGCGAGCGTGCGGTTGAAGCGCCGCAGCGCAAGCGGCACGCAGATCGCCATCAGCACCAACGACCAGAGCGCCATCGCCAGCTCTGGGTGGTCCAGCGGCCACGAGCCGCCCGTCTTGACCCCCTCGGTCAGGTAACGGACGCTCGCGACGAGCACTGAGATCGGGTCCCACTGGGCGATCGCGCGCGGGATCGCGGCCATGCCCGCGATCGGCACGAACGTCCCCGCCAGGAACGCGAGCGGGAAGATCACGATGAAGCCGACCCCCTGCATCGCGTCCGGCGAGCGGACGAGCATCCCGAGCAGCACGCCGCACCAGGTGAAGGCGAATATCGCCAGCACCATCAGCCCGATCAGCTCGACCGTGTGGGCGGGCGTCAGGTGGGGATCCCACCCGAGCGCCAGCCCGAGCCCGACGACGATGAACATGCCGAGCAGCTGCTCGCAGAACTGGCTCGTCACCTGCGCGCTGATGATCGACAGGCGGCTGATCGGCAGCGAGCGGAAGCGATCGATCACGCCTTCGGTCATGTCATTCGAGGTGGCGACCCCGGCGCCGATGACCCCGAACGCCAGCGACTGGCCGATGATCCCCGGGAACATGTAGTCCTTGTAACTGATGCCAGGCACGTGGATCGCGGAGCCGAACACGTACAGGAACAGCAGGATGAACATGATCGGCTGGATCGTGACGTCGAGCAGCCGCTCGGGGACGCGCGGGATCGAGCGCAGGCTACGCCAGGTCAACAGTGCTGTGTCGCGCCCGAATCGCAGTGGCCGGGGGCGCATCTGTGGTGTGGCCGACGGTGTGGCCGCGATCGCGGTCATACGACTGCCTCCTCTCGTTCGCGCTCAGGCTCTTCGGCGCGTTGCGCGGGATGTCCGGTGAGGGCGAGGAACGCGTCATCGAGCGTCGGGCGACGTAACGCGATCTCGTCGACGCTGATGCCCGAGACCTCGACGGCTTCCGCGACCCGCGCCAAGTCGGCCGTCTCCTCGGGAGCGGCCACCGAGATCATCCGCTGCTCGCGCAACGGCTTGACATCGAAGCGGCCGTCGAGCAACGCGAGCATCTGATCGAACGCGGCACCATCGGCCGCGATCACGTCGACGCGCTGTTGGCCGACCTGAGCCTTGAGCTGCGCCGGGGTCCCCGACGCGACCTCGCGGCCGTGATCGATCAGCACGACGCGGTCGGCCAGGGCGTCGGCCTCCTCGAGGTACTGGGTCGTCAGCAGCAACGTGACTCCGTCGAGCACGAGTTCGCGGACCGTCGCCCAGACGACCTGCCGGCTACGGGGATCGAGCCCCGTCGTCGGCTCGTCGAGCACGAGCACGTGCGGACGATCGATCAGGCCGGCGGCGAGATCGACGCGGCGTCGTTCGCCGCCGGATAGCTGCTTGACGAGGCGGTCGCGGAACGGCTCGACGTCGAAACGCTCGATCAGCTGATCGGCGATGCGGCGCGCCTCGCGGTGCCCGCGGCCGCGCAGCCTCGCCATCAGGACCAGGTTCTCGCGTGCCGTGAGGTGCTTGTCCAGCGCGGCAAACTGCCCGGTCAGCGAGATCAACTCCCTGACCCGCGCCGCCTCCTGGACGACATCGTGTCCCGCGACCGACGCCCGTCCACCATCGGGGCGCAGCAATGTCGCGAGCATCCGCACCGTGGTGGTCTTACCGGCGCCGTTGGGTCCCAGCAGTGACACGACGGTACCCACCTCGACCTCGAGGTCGAGGCTGTCGACGGCGACGAAGTCCCCGAAGCGTTTCGTCAACCCCTGGGTTTGGATAGCGGTTGTTCTTGTTGATGACATAGGATGTAAATGTACAGTGACTGCAAGAATACTGCAAGTGAAAATTTCGTTGATATGCTTCACAGTGGTAGACCGGCGGCGAGGCAGAAACTCATCTGATGGACGACAAGACACGCGTCGGGGGCAACGAAGGGCCACCGGATGACGTCCCCGAGCCGCCCGACGAAGCGGTCCTTCATCAGCTGATCTCCGACGAGCTCGGCGAGAGCATCGCCGAGCTGATGCGCCAGATGCGGCGGGCACAGGAGGCCTGGCGGCGGCGGACGCATCCCGACGAGGGACTGCGCGAGCGCAAGCGGCGACTCACGCGCCAGCTGATCTCCGACGCCGCGACGGTCCTGTTCGCGATTCACGGATTCGACAACGTCAAGGTCGCCGACGTCGCGGACCGGGTCGGCGTGTCCGAGAAGACCGTCTACAACTACTTCCCCAGCAAGGAGTCCCTGGTTCTCGACAGCGCGGACGAGACGATCGAGTCGGTCGCGAAGGCGCTGCGCGAGCGCCGGCCGGACGAGTCGGTGACGCAGGCCGTCGTCCGCGCGCTCAAGGACGGACTGCCGGACTACTCGGAGTTTCCCGACGAACTGGTCTCCTTCATGCCCGCATTCGTCAAGATGATCGACTCGACCCCGGCGCTTCACGCCGCCTGGCTCGAGCTCCACACCCGTCTGGCGGCCGTGGCCCGTGACGAGCTCGCGAGCATGGCGGAGGTCGATCCCGACGACCCCGAGCCGATGATCGCCGGGCGCGCGCTCGCGGGACTCGGCGACGTCGTGTTCGAGTCCCAGATCCGGCACATCGAGGCGGGGCTGCGGGGCGAGGAGCTGCGCCGGGCGGTGATCGCCGACCTCGACCGCGCGGCTCGCGTGATCGAGACGGGGCTGTGGTCGTTCAACCTGCTGGCCCGCGGAGCGCGCGCTAAGACCCAGGCACTCGAGGCGGCGCGCGCCGCCGAGGAGGCACGCACGCAGGTCATGAACGCCCTCAAGCAGGCCCGCGCGGCCTGGGCCCAGGTCCGTGACCAGACCCGGGCGAGCAGTCGCGAAGCGCGCACCGAGGCCAGGGCCGTGGCGCAGGATGTTCAAGAGGCCGGCAGGCAGGCCCGAGCGGCGGAGAAAGCCGCCCGCGCGAGCGAGAAGCAGGCGCTGATCGCCGAGAAGAAAGCGCGCGCGCTCGAGCGCGCCCAGCCGAGGCACTAGCCCGGTGGCGAGGACAGCCGTGCTCGGACCCGGCGGGGTCGGAGGGTTCGTCGCCGCCGCGCTCGCCCGCGGCGGCACCGAGGTGGTGGTGATCGCGCGTGAGCCGACGGCCGAGCTGATCACGAGTCGGGGGATCTCCGTTCGTAGCGTCGCGCTTGGGGGCTTCAGCGCGCGGCCCGAGGTGGTCAGCGCGCTGCGCGAGCCGGTGGACGTCCTGCTGGTCGCGACCAAGGCCGGCGGCCTGGCGAGCGCACTGACGCGGATCGAGACCCGGGCGGCGCTTGTCGTGCCCCTGCTCAACGGGCTCGAACATATGGAGCCGCTGCGCGAGCGGTTCGGCTCGGCGGCGGTGTGCGCCGGCGTTATCAGGATCGAATCCGACAGCCCGGCGGCGGGTCAGATCATCCAGACGAGCCCAGGGGCGCGCGTGGACCTGGCGGACGATCAACCCGCCCAGCGAGCGCGGCTCGCGGCGCTCGAAGACGCGCTGCGGCTGGCCGGGATCGAAGTCCGGGTCGGAGGCAGCGAGCGCCAGGTGCTGTGGTCCAAGTTGTCTCGCCTGAACGCGCTCGCGCTGACCACGAGCGCCAGCGACCGGCCGCTCGGCTACGTCCGGAGCGATCCGCGGTGGCGCTCGGCGCTAGAGGGGGCCGTCTCGGAGACGGCGGCGGTCGCGAACGCCGACGGCGCCCGGATCGACCCCGCCGACACACTCGCCGAGCTCGACCAGGCTCATGCGGAGCTCGGCTCCTCGATGCAGCGCGACATCGCCGCCGGGCGCGAGCCGGAGCTCGACGCGATCGCCGGGGCGGTGCTGCGCGCGGGAGCGCGTCACGGCCTGCGCTGCCCGACCGTCACGTGGCTGGCGACACGGGTCGCAGAGCGCTCCGGCCTCGAACTTGAGAGCGGCTACAGCGGTGGGCGGACGGGCTCGGGCGGCCCGTCGACGTAGATCGGCTCGCCGATCTCCTCGGAGGCGACGGCGTCGACCGCCTCCTGCTCCTCCATCTCGCCCTCGGCGTCGTGGTCGCCGTCGCAGAGGACGCGAAAGTTCCCGGTGACGCCACCGTCGGCCTGCAGGACGCTCCCCGGCAGCAGCTCCTCGCCCTCATCGAG
>DATNKY010000643.1:0-4402 GCA_035603155.1 Solirubrobacteraceae bacterium | reverse complement strand
ACTCGCCACCCTCAGCGGTCTGAGACAACTGTTGCGCCGGGCGATCGGTCGCGTCGAACTTCGCGCCGCCGGCGATCAGAGCTACCGCTCCGGCCAGACGGACAGCGAGAGCGGCAGCGTCGCGACCACACCCGTGTCGGCTTGACGAAGCGGCCCCTTCGGCGGACATCGCTCAGTCGGGGCGCTGCCACCCTCCTGTCAAGTCACGCCGGCGGTCCTCGGTCGGTGACGGGCGACACAGCCAACATCGGTCAGACCCATCTGGTCGACAGCGACAAAGAGAGTCAGCCCGCCACCGGCCGAGAGACAAACCGACCGGTCGGACAACACCGATCCAGGACCAGCCTCCCGCTGAGCGACGATGCGGAAGTGTGCGCGGTGAGATTCTCATGTTCGGAGGGTGGGCCCCCAACCGATGTGGCTGGCTCAGGGGCGGCGATGTTGTGGTCGCGCTCAACCGGGCGGCGGGTTGGTGTCGGTCTCAGATGCCGCGGGTGCTGGGCAGGTTGGGGTGTCGGCGGCGGCGCGGTGGGCGAACGTGGCATTAGCGGTTGCGTGTTGGATCATGAATGTGTCGGGCTGGTCGCCGGGAAGGCGGCGGCCGGCGAGAAAGGCGATGAAGGGGACGCCGGGGTAGGCCTGTTTCGCGGGGCAGGCTTGGGCGGATTTCACGAGATGGTCGACGGTCGAGGGGGCGGCGGTCCAGGCCAGGCCGGAGGCCGCGCCGGGTCGCTTGGCCGCCCACGGGTCGCTTGGGCTGACGAGGATTGAGAGTGACTGGACCGCGAGCCATGCCCCGATCAGGACGACGACGGGCCGCGCTCGTCGCGCGCGCTGCCAGAGCCAGCCAGCGCCACAGACGGCCAACGCGAGCAGCGGTGGCTCGGCGACGATCAGCACGTCGATGTAGGAACCACGCTTGAACACAGTCAGCGCGAGCACAAGCCCGGCGCCCGCCGCAGCCGCGACTGGTCCGATAAGGGCGGCGTCGCGGACGAGTGCGTCCCGGCGCCAGGCATACCACACCGCGACGGCCGCGAGCAGGACCAGCGGCAGCTCATTCCACGCGCCCTGGACGATCAGCCCGCCTGCATAATGGACGGTCGCGTGGCCGGTCTGCAGCTGCGCGGTGACCGCCTCGCGCCATTCGCTGGTCCCGAACGCGAGAAGCGAAACGCCGCCGAGGACAAGCCCGACAACGACGAACGCCACGACCAGCCGCCGCCGCCACGGAGACGCGACGACGATCGCTAACGCCGGGAGCACGAACGCCAGCTTGCACGCGCAGGCGAGCGCGACAAGCAGCGCGCACAACCAGGTCCGATCGCGGCGCGTCGAGAGCAGCGCGCCGCCGAGCAGCAGCGGAGCGGCGAGCGTCTCGGGGATCAGCTGAGCGTGCTCGTGCAAGGAAATTGGCAGAAGCGAAGTCGCCAGGACAGCGATGACCACGAGCGCTCGCTGGCGGCTGAGTCGCCAGACGGCGACGCCGACCAACACCGCCGTGATCAGGTTCACCACGCCCAGACCAGCCCGCGCCGCCGCCAGCCCATCGTCGACCCACAACAGCCCGGCCCCGACGAGATACACCGGCGGAGGCTGAGCGGCGGCGAAGTCCCTGTAAGGGACCAGGCCATGAAGGAACTCCCGGCCGCTGAGTAGGTAGACGCCGTCGGAGAAATCCCAATAGCCGTTGCGCTGCCAGACCGCGAGCAGCACCAGCTCAACGACGACTGCGAGCCCGGCGATGGCTAGCCACACGGGCGGAAACGAACGACGCTGGGCTACCACAGTGGCGAGACGCTACATCGCCCGGAGCAAAAGCCCAGCAGGCCACACTCGTCGAATCCGGGCCCCCGTCAGCCGCCGCCCCGAGGCTCCTCATCACGCCGCGTCAGCGCACGCTCGGCCCTCGCGATCCGGTCGATGACACGCGCGCAATTCGCCCTACAGGCTGCGGCAAGCCTCGTTCGCCGAGAGTGCCGCAATCACGAAAACCGGGCCACCTCGAGCTTGATCGCGCCGGCGATCAGGGCTTTTGCTTCGGCCCGGCGGACCGCGAGGGCAGCATCGCCGCGACCAGACCTGAGCGACGATGCAGAAACCGACGTGACCCGGCAACGGCAAGTTCTCGGTACCCGGGTCGGCGGGATCGAAGAGGGCGATTGGGCGAGCCTTGGTTGGGCTTTACCTAGGCACGTATGTGCGAAGGAGGCTCGTGTCCACGGTCGAGCTTTCCGCCCGTTGCGGGTTCCTCGTCGCGCGGCCGATGGAAGCTCGCGGATAAGTGGAAGCGGGTCTCGGCCCGCGGGAGACGATTCAGGCGCCATGCCGCCGCTCTTTGCGCACGGCAAACATGCCAGCCGGTAGTGCCGAGCGTGGCGCAGTGGACGGAGCCGTGCCGGAGGGGAGCACCTCGGTCTCGGGCGGGATCGCGGGTATAGCGGGCAGAAACTCGCGGTGGGCGATCGCGAGCAGTGAGCGGACGGCGATCGCGACGATCAGCAGGGTGACGCCGCCGAGCGCAAGGGCCGCGTAGGCGGACTCGCCGGCGGGGTGCTCGATGTGAAGCCACGTGATCGCGAACAGCGCAATCGCTGACCATGGAAACGTGAGCGACCAGAAGCCGGCGGTGAACCCTGCCCGCCAAAGCGCCGGTAGCAGCCGCAACCAGACGATCAGCATGAATACCGTGTAGCCCGCGAGCCCGTACTCAAAGGGTCCAGGTATCGCTCCATGCAGCTCGAAATAGGCCGTGCCGGCGATCGCCGGCGGCGCGGCCAGGAAGATGAGACCGGGTACGAGCGGGGCCTCGAGCATCTCGACAAACAGCAGACGGTTGAAGACCAGCGCGCTCAGTCCCACGAAGGACACGATGCCCACCCCGAAGCACAGCCAGCCGAGGCTGGGTAAGCCGAACCCGGCCGCGCCTCCGGCGCCGATCAGCCCGCCGGCGGCGGTCGGCAGGACATAGCCGGGATGGAACTTGCGCGCGTCGAGTGGCGCAGCGATCCACTGGCCGTTGATCCAACCCCCGAAAAGGAATGTCGCGATGCAGAAGACGACGAAACCGAGCTTCGCTATTCCATACGCGCGCGGCTCGAGTCCGATGCACAGCACCATCCCGGAGATCCAGGGCAGCGACCAGAACGGCGAGAGGACCGGGTCGCGGAGTTCCGCGAGGAGCGAGCGGGGCGCCCGGATCGACTTCCCGAGCCCAGCGACGGCCAATAGAAACCAGACCGTAGCCGCGACTACGAACACGGCATCTGAGATCGCGCCCGGAGTGCCGTAGAAGCGGTTCATTATGCGCCACACGCTCGCCAAGCCAGCCAGCCCGAACGGGATCGCGAAGAAGGTCGGCGGGGTTCGTTCAAGAAGTCTCATTCAGGATGTCGATTCTCTGAATTCAGCCACGCCCGTGGTGAACCGGACTGTCTAGATATCCGCGCCAGCAGACCCGAACATGCGGGGAACCCGCCATTCGGCTTCATCGACACCCACGTCGCTTACTTCTGACCAGTTCGCGCCAGGCTCGGGGCGGCGTCGGGCGAGCCGTTTCCGGTTTGTGCCTTCACCCTCGTTGCGGCTCCCCAGAGCGAGCCGATGTTGACGCGGTCGGGGTAGAGCTCGATCATCGCGTCGAACAGTTCGCGTGGCGTATCGGTCGTTTGATCGAGGCGGATGAAGTCACGGAGGTACTGGCGGGTCTGGGCGATGTTCTGCGGGTCGTCGTCGTTGTCTGGGATTTTGTGTCCGGCGATCACGGCGCGAGGTTCGAGCGTCTCGAGCTGGTCGAGTGCGGCGATCCATTCGAGCCGGGTTTGTGGGGTGGTCTCGCCTTGGAAGGGGTGGACGCTGTTGTAGACGACGTCGCCGGCGACGATCAATCCGAGTGACGGTACGTGCAGGCTCGTCGTGTCGGCGGTGTCAGTAAACCCCGTGTCGATCGGGACCAGAGCGTGGCCCTCCAGCTCGAGCGGCGCTCCGTCGAGGCTCTCAGCGATGGTCAGCTGGTCGGGTATCTGGCCTGGGAAGAGCTTGCGCCAACGGCCGACCAGCCGATCCGGGGAGAGCTGGCTTGGCATGCGATCGACCACCGACGCGGCGGCGACCGCGCGCGCGTTCGGGAACTTCTCCTGGATCAGGTTGATGCCGAAGAAGTGATCGCCGTGGGCATGCGTGATGTAGATGTGGGTCAGGTTCTTTGCGGTCGCGGCGATCGCGTCAACTAGTTCGGCGTTCTGGTCGCGAGTGAGGAACGTATCGACGAGTACGGCGTCTCGTTCGCCGTAGATCAGGGTCGCTGAATTCGCCACCCACATCAGCGACTCGTAGCCGGGCGGGACGTCGCGGGTGAGTCCGGGGCGGGTGACGGTGAAGACCCGCCACTCCAGATCGGACG
>DATNKY010000582.1:0-2498 GCA_035603155.1 Solirubrobacteraceae bacterium | reverse complement strand
GGCGAGCGCCACGGGCGCCCCGCGCGCTCGTACTCGAGCTCACGGGCGGCGGCCGCGGCGAACGGCGCTCCGAGCTCGCGCTCGACAAGCCACAGCGCGAGGTCGAGGCCCGACGTCACGCCGCCGGCGGTCAGCACGTCTCCATCGTCGACGACGCGCGCGTCATCGATCACCTCCGCGCCGGCTGCACGCAGGTCCTCGATCGCTGAGTGGTGGGTGATCGCGGGGCGGCCATTCAGCAGCCCGGCCGCGGCCAGCAGCATCGCGCCGGTGCAGACGGACGCGACGGTTGTGCCGGCGGCGTGACGGGCGGCGATCGCCCGCGGCAGTTCGCCGCGATCCACCTGCGCCCGCGCGCCCTCGCTGCGGCGGTCGTTCCACCCGCCGCCGGGGACGATCAGCAGGTCCGCCGCATCCGACATCGATCCATGTGCGACGATCTGAGCCCCGTTCGCCGCCGTGACGGTGCCGGCCGGACCGGCGGTGACGAGCTGGACATCGAAGCGTCCTGAGCGGGCGCCGGCGCCCGCGAGCACCTCATAAGGGCCGAGCGCGTCGAGCTCGTCGCATCCTTCGTAGAGCACAATCTCGATCTTCATGGAGCGATGGTCGCGCCAAGGCGCGGGCGGCGCAAGTGGCAGAAATGCCATTCTTAGCTAGATTTCTGCCATGCATCGAGTCGTCGCGCTCGCGCTCGCTGATGTGGTCGCATTCGACCTTTCGATCGCCGCCCAGGTGTTCGGCTCGCGCAGCGAGGATCTGTATGAGTTCGCGGTCTGCGCGGCCGAGCCCGGACCGGTGCCGACGACGACCGGCTTTGCGCTGCTGATCGATCGTGACCTGGTCGCGCTCGAGGACGCCGACACCGTCGTGGTGCCCGGATATGAGGACCTGAGCGGCACCCTGCCGGACGGGGTCGCGCCCGCGCTGCGCCGCGCGCACGATCGCGGCGCCCGCGTGGTCTCGATCTGCACGGGGGCGTTCGCGCTGGCAGCCGCCGGGCTGCTCGATGGCCTGCGGGCGACGACCCACTGGGAGTGGGCCGGACTACTGGCCAAGCGCTATCCGGCGATCGAGGTGGCACCCGACGTTCTGTACGTGGACGAGGGGCAGGTTTTGACCTCCGCCGGGGTCGCCGCCGGCATCGACCTGTGCCTGCACATCGTGCGCCGCGACCACGGGACGACGGCCGCCAACGCGATCGCGCGCCGGATCGTCGTAGCTCCGCAGCGCGCCGGCGGCCAGGCTCAGTTTCTCGAGCAGCCGGTTCCGACCGCGCCGGGAGGCAGCCTGGAGCCAACGCGCCTGTGGGCTCTCGAGCGTCTCGACGAGCCGCTCACCGTGGGCCGGCTGGCCCATCATGCGGGATACAGCGAGCGCAGCTTCGCGCGCCGGTTCCGCGCCGAGACCGGCACCACGCCGCTGCAATGGCTGATCGGGCAGCGCACGCTCCGCGCGAGGGCACTGCTCGAAGCGGGCGATCTGCCGGTCGAGGAGATCGCGCGCAGCTGTGGCTTCGGCAGCGCGGCCTCGCTGCGCGAGCACTTCCGCCGGGCGATCCGAACTACTCCGACCGCGTACCGCGCCGCCTGGGCGCAGAGCTCGATCGGTTAGGCCGCCGATGGCTCGCGCCTCCAGATCCCTGCCCGGCACCGCCTCCGTCGTGATCGTCGGCGGGGGCGTGATCGGGACCAGCTGTGCCTTCCACCTCGCCGAGGCCGGCGTCGATGGAGTCGTGCTGCTCGAGCGCAATCAGCTCGGGTCCGGCTCCTCGGGCCGGGCGGCCGGCGGCGTCCGGGCGCAGTTCTCGGACGCGATCAACGTCGCGCTCGCGCAGCGCAGCCTGGGCGCCTTCGCAGACTTCGGCCGGCGCCCCGGATTCGAGATCGATCTGCACCAGGTCGGCTACCTGTTCGTGCTGACGCGCGAGCAGGACGTCCCCGTGTTCGAGCGAAGCGTCGCGATCCAGCGCGAGCTCGGGGTTCGCAGCGAGATCGTCTCGCCGCAGACCGTGCGCGAGCTGTGTCCGCTGCTGAGCGTCGACGATGTGCTGGCCGGGGTGTTCTCGCCCTCGGACGGCCACGCGACACCGGACTCGGTCGTGCAGGGCTACGCGTCGGGGGCGCGTGCCCACGGGGCGACACTCGCGACCGAGACCGAGGTCGTCGAGGTGGTGGTCGACGGCGGACAAGTGCGTGCGGTTGTGACCGCCGATGCCACGATCGAGACCGGAACCGTGATCTGCGCCGCCGGCGCCTGGTCACGCGCGCTCGGGGACCTGGCCGGAGTCGAGCTCCCGGTAACGCCGCTGCGCCGTCAGATCCTGTTCACCGAGGCGCTGCCGGGGCTGCCGGCGAAGCTGCCGATGACGATCGATTTCACGACCAGCTTCTACTTTCACCGCGAGGGTCCCGGCGTGCTGATGGGGATGCCGGCGCCCGGCGAGCGCCGGGGGTTCGACGTCGAGCTCAGCGACGAGTTCATCCCGGCGCTGCTCG
>DATNKY010000427.1:0-4987 GCA_035603155.1 Solirubrobacteraceae bacterium | reverse complement strand
CGAGCCGCGGTGCACAGGGGCGCGGTAGACCAGCGCCCGCGTCTGGAGCCGCTCGACGACGTTCTCGCCGCTGGGCGGGCGCGGTCGCGTCAACACGTCAAGGCGAGACTGCTTGCTGCTTGTGTCATCCATGAAGGGCCGGCTCGTGTCAAGGGGTGGTTTGGGTTAGGGGCCTCTTGTTGTCGGGTGCCGGCGCGCGGGCTGCGGGCTGGCGTGGGAGGAGGCTCCAGTCATCCATTCGATCGCGTTGGGCGGATCAGGGTGTCGTGCGGTGCCAGGGGGCTCAATCAAGACCGGCGGCCGTCCTGTTCACGGGTGAGCAGGAGACCAGACACAGGAGCGAGCTCGCCCTGGCTTGCACCTCGCGCCCTGGTGGTGAGCGCAAGCTTGGTGGAGGCTGGTGGATCTCATGCGGCGTCCGCCAGTTCGCTGTCGTTGTCGTCGGGGTGTTTGGCGAGGCAGCGGATCTCGCCGTCGCGCAGGCCGTAGTAGCAGAGGGTCAGGATCTGGCGGGCGATGGCGACTCTCGCGATTTTGCTGCCACGGCGTTTGGCGATTCGTTCGTATTGGGCTCTGAGTGGCCCGCCGCCGGTGGGGGTGTGCTGTGCTGCTTCGCACAGCGCCCAGCGCAGGATCGTGGAGCCTTGGCGAGAGATGTGCCCGAGGCGGGCTTTGCCGTCGGAGCTGCGGACCGTTGGGGTCAGTCCGGCCCACTGGCAGAGGTGCTTGGCGGTCGGGAATCGCTTGACCTCGCCGATCTCGGCGATGACCAGCATCGCCGTGTAAGGGCCGATCCCGCGGAGCTGGCATAGCAGTTTCACGCGCTCGTCGGCTTTGGCGCGCTGGTCGATCTCGCTCGTCGTGTCGGTGATCTCGCGGTCGAAGTCGCTGATCAGCGTGATCAGGCTGTCGAGTCGGCGGCGGGGCCCGTCGGGCAGCGCCAGGCCGGCGAGGTACGCGCGGCCGGCTGTGCCGAACAGATCGGAGAACTCAGGCAGGATGCCCTGGCGGGCCAGCAGCGCGTGCACGCGGTTCTTGATCGAGGTGCGCAGGTGCACGAGCGTCGCGCGGTGGCGTAGCAGATCACGCAGGTCACGCAGCTCCGGCGGGGCGATGTACGCCTCGGGCAACAGGCCGGTGCGCAGCAAGTGTGCGAGCGTCTTGGCGTCGACGGCGTCGGTCTTCACCCTGGCGGCGGCGATCGCCCGGGTCCGCAACGGATGCGCGAGGTGAACATCGAAGCCGGCGTCCTCGAGCAGCTCGGCGAGCCACTCCCAGCCGTAGGTCGCCTCAAGCGCGACACTCGTGCCGTGAGGATCGCCGAGCAGCTCGGTAATCGTTTCGCGTCCCGTCGGGACCCGTTTGGAAAGCATCAGCTCGCCGTGCTCGTCGATGATCGCGATCTGCGAGCGCCGGCGGTGCAGGTCGATGCCGACCCACCGCGTAGGGTGAGACATGGTCGGTCCTCCTCTCGAATTGTTCAGCCGCGCGGCCGCAATCCGCGCGGTCTTCAACTCTGCGGTTCGGGACGGAGGGTCGACCTCCTGCCACGCGGCGGGTCAGGTCGCCCGAGTCGCTGCGGCCCCGGCCCTTCATGACATCAAGCTGGGGTGGGATTTGGCGTTGAGAGGAGGGTGGGTCCGGCCATCTGTTGGGTGGCGTGCTGGTCGGGCCGGGGGCCCGTTTGGCTGGGGATGGTGACGGTGATGTGTTGTTGCAGGCCGGTGTGCCGGTTGGGGTCATAGGGGTGCGGGTGTGCCAGCAGCGCCAGATGATTCGGCTCCAGGCGCGGCCGAGGGTGCGTAGTGCGCGGCGGTGGTTGTGCCCGCGTTGGCGGGCGTGGGCGTAGCGGTCGGCGGCCCAGGGGTTCCAGAGCTTGCTGGCGTGTGCCAGGACGGCTAGTGCGTTGCGTAGTCGTTTGTTGCACGCCCACCGGAACTTCGCGGTCTTGCGTTTGCCGGATTCGACGGCGACGGGGGCTTGGCCGCCGTCGGCGGCGATCGCGTCGCGGTGGGGGTAGCGTGCGCGGCAGTCGCCGATCTCTGAGAGCAGGGTCGCGGCGCAGATGACCGAGCTTCGGCTTAGAAAGAACGACCGGAAGATCTCGCCGTCGGGGTGGGCATCGAGCGCGCGGGCGATCTGGATGTCGAGTTCTGAGATCTGCGCGACCATCGTCTGCAACGTGCCGACGAGCGCGAGCACAATCTGGCGACGGTGGCGGTCTCGAGCTCACCGGCACGGCCGGCGGGCGCTCGGCGCAGCCGGTCAAGCAGCTGCGCCGGGGTCTTGCGGTTGGAATAGTTGCGGGCCTTGCGGGCCTTCAGAAACGCCGCAATGCGCTTCCCCGAGCGTGCGGGCGTCTTTGGGGCTGGGGTAGCGCTCTAGGAACGCGAGCGAGATCGGGCTGTCCAGATCTTTGAACAGGCCGATCGGGCCGGGCCAGAACCGCTCGAGCTCTGAGCCCAGCTGGTTGGCCATCGCGACCCTTGCTGCGACGAGATCCTCTCTGGCGCGGGTCAGCGCCCTGATCGCCTTTGTCTGATCTGAGTCGGGCTCAAGGATCCGGAAGCGATGAGCATCGGTCCGGGCCAGCTCGCAGAGCACGAACCGATCAAACCGATCGGACTTCCCGCCCGACGCGCGAAACCTGTCGCGGGCCGCCTTGACCTGATTAGGATGCAACGCCAGCACCCGCACCCCTGACTCCAGCAGCCGGTCGACCAACAGCCCCTCCGGCCGCTCGATCGCGACCACCTCGACCTCAAAACATACCAACGCGGCACACAACGCACTGATCCCGTCCTCGTCATGGCAGAACGTCGCGCCCAACAGCTCCTCGCCAGCCCGACTCTCAATCAGCACGTCGTGCTTCTCAGACGCCCAATCAATCCCCGCGCAGTTACCCATCGTGGCTTCTCTCTTCCGGTTAGGACGATTCGACAACGCCCCAACCCGGAGGTACTGTTGCGGGTGCTCATAGACAAGGCCCTCAACGTATGGGGCTACGTCCTGTCGCCGCTCGCGGCACCTCACCACCGCCGGGACGGCTGGTCTCCGTCAGGCCCTCCGACAAAGGGCAAGCAGAAGTGGTCCTCTCCCGGCGGCGGTCGAGGCCCCTCAAGCTTGGCCTATGACCAGAAGCACGTCACACGTGGCCGCACGGGCGACAGATAAGGGGAAGTTCGGTTGGAGCCGAGGCAGTGATGCGGTCGTTGCGGCGTAGGGGCGCGCCGGTGTCGGTGTGACAGGCAGGCTTTGGTCTTTTTTTGTTGATCGGGTTTTGGGTCGACGGTGCCGAGTACGGATGTTGACTTGCTGCCCGGCGGGGAGCGGCAAGATGGGGAACTTTCCCGATTACCGGAGTCGGGGCTGAGCGTAGGATTGCGTCGTGGGACCGGCACTGTTGGAACGCTCAGGCGAGCTGGGTGCGCTGCACGGCCTTGTCGCCGAGATGGCCGCGATGGGCCGGGGTGGCGTCGCGGTCGTGTCTGGCGAGGCCGGGGTCGGCAAGACGGCGCTGTTGCGCCAGTTCCGTGGTGAGCTCCCGCGGCGTGTGACGGTGCTGTGGGGCAGTTGCGATCCGCTGTTCACGCCGCGTCCGCTGGGCGCGTTGCTTGAGCCGGTCGTGGAGCTCGGGGGCGAGCCGGCGGAGCTGGCGGCGGCGGGGGCGAAGCCGTTTGATGTTGCGATCGCGCTCGGCGGCGCGTTCGGGGCGATTGCGCCGGTGCTGCTGATCTTGGAGGACGTGCATTGGGCTGACGAGGCGACGCTTGATGTGGTTCGGGTGCTCGCCCGCCGGGCGAGTGATTCGGGGTTGCTGTTGGTGATCAGCTACCGCAGCGACCAGTTGCCGTGCGATCACCCGGTGCGGATGGTGCTCGGTGAGCTGTCGAGCGCTGATGATGTGACGCGGCTTGAGCTGGACGGCCTGTCGCGCGAGGCGGTCAGCGAGCTCGCCGCGTCTTCGTTGCTCGACGCCGACGAGCTGTTTGAGCGCACCGACGGTAACCCGTTCTTCGTCACCGAGACGCTCGCGGCGGGGGCGGGTGCTGTGCCCGAGACCGTCAGCGACGCGGTTCACGCGCGGATCGCCGGCCTGAGCGTATCCGGCCGCGCGGTGTTGGGCGCGGTCGCGGTCGTGCCGCAGCGGGCCGAGGTGTGGCTGTTGGAGGTGTTGACCGACGGTGACCTCGGCGCCTTGGATGAGTGCTTGGCGTCCGGGGTGTTGCGCGCGGACGGGGACGGCGTCGTGTTCCGGCACGAGCTCGCGCGGCTGGCAGTCGAGATGTCGCTCGCGCCCGACCGGGCGGTGATGCTTCACCGGCGCGCGCTCGCGGCGCTGTCGGATCCGACGCTTGGCGCGCCCGATTATGTTCGGCTTGCTCATCATGCGGAGGCGGCGGGGGACGGCCCGGCGATGCTGCACTACGCGCCGGCGGCTGGTGAGCGGGCGGCAGAGCGCGGCTCCCCGCGGGAGGCGCAGAACCACTACTGGCGGGCGCTGCGGTTCGCTGAGGGCATTGACCCCGCGGCGCGCGCTGAGCTGCTGGAGCGATTCTGCGACCACGCCTATCTGTCGGATATGCGCCGCGAGGCCGTCGGCGCGATCGACGAAGCGATCGCGATCCACCGGCGACGCGGGGACATCACACGCGAGGGCCGGGCGCTGCGCATGCGGTCGCGGCTGCTGAGCTGCATCGGGCGCGGCCGGGAGGCGGCCGAGTCGATCCGCGAGGCCGTGCGCGTACTGGAGCAGGGTCCGCCAGGCGCGGATCAGGCGCGCGCGTACAGCACTCTCGCCGGCATGGCGATGGTCGATTACGACTATGAGCTGGCGGTATCGGCCGGCGCGAAGGCGATCGCGATCGCTCAAGAGGTTGACGACGTTGAGGGGCTCGTCAACGCGCTCAACATGGTCGGCACCGCTGAGATGGTGTTCGGCAATCCCGCGGGCCTGGCGAAGCTCGAGCGCAGCCTCGAGCTCGCG
>DATNKY010000545.1:0-4294 GCA_035603155.1 Solirubrobacteraceae bacterium | reverse complement strand
GATCCGGCCGGCGATCTACGACGGCGATACGCCACGCGGCGAGCGCTCCGCGATCCGCAGGCGCAGCAATCTGATCCTCACCAACCCAGACATGCTGCACGTGGGAATCCTGCCCCATCACGCCGCCTGGGACGATCTGCTCGCGAACCTGGCGTTCGTGGTCGTCGACGAAGCGCACGTCTATCGCGGGGTGTTCGGCTCGCACGTCGGCAACGTGCTTCGGCGCCTGCGCCGCGTTGCCGCGATCCACGGCACCGAGCCGCGCTTTCTGCTGGCGAGCGCGACGATCGCCAACCCTGTGGACCTGGCCGAGACGCTCACCGGCCTCGAGGAATTCCATCTCGTCGACCGCGACGGCGCGCCGAAGGCCTCCCGGCGGGTCGCGATGTGGAACCCGCCGCTGCTCGACGAGTTGCTCGGGGTGCGAGGCTCGGCGCTGTACGAAGCCGCCGAGGTGTTCTCCGAACTGGTCACCAGCGGCGCGCGGACGATCTGCTTCATGAAGTCGCGCAAGGGGATCGAGCTGATCCTGCGCCATGCGGCCGATCGGCTCGATCCGGAGCTGGCGAAGCGGATCGCGCCGTATCGCGCCGGTTATACGTCCGCCCAGCGCCACGAGATCGAACGGCGATTGGTCGCCGGCGAGCTGCTCGGCGTCGTCTCGACCGACGCGCTCGAGCTCGGGATCGACATCGGCGAGCTCGACGCCGCCGTGTGCGTCACCTACCCGGGCACCGTCGCGAGCCTGCGGCAGATGTGGGGGCGTGCCGGGCGCCGTGGGCGCGGGCTCGCGGTCTACATCGCCGGCGAGGACGCGCTCGATCAGTTCTTCTGCCGCCACCCCGGTGACTTCCTCGGTCGTCCCGTGGAGGCAGCGATCCTAGACCCTGGCAGCAGCGAGATCTACGCCGAGCACCTGCTCTGCGCGGCGCACGAGGCGCCACTGAGCAGCGCCGACGAGCCGATCCTGGGGCCCCAGTGGCACGAGCACGCCAAGGCGCTCGAGGCCGCCGGCCTACTCCGCGAACGGGCGACAGGGTTCGTCCCGCGCCGACCCGACGATTACCCGGCGGCGCGGGTCGCCCTGCGATCTGCGTCGTATGACAACTTCGTGCTGATCGACGGCGCATCCGGCGAGGTGCTGGGCACGATCGAGGCAGGCCGCGCTTACTCGACGGTCCATGAGGGCGCCGTCTACCTGCACCTCGGCCGGTCCTACGAAGTGCTCGAACTCGATCTCGACGCCCGGCGTGCGGTGCTCAAGCCGTTCGACGGCGACTACTTCACGCAGACCAAGCGTGAGAGCATGACGTTGATCGAGCGGCTGATCGAGCGCCGCGAGGCCAACGGGGTGACGCTTTCGTATGGCTCGGTCGTGTACTCCGAGGTCGTGCTCGGCTATCAGCGCAAGCGCCTCAAGGACCACGAGATGCTCGACTTTCAGACGCTCGACCTGCCGACAGTCGAGTTTCCGACCAAGGCGCTGTGGTACGAGCTGGACGAGCTGATCGACGCCGAGCCGTTCCCGCCCGACCAGCTGCTCGGCGCACTGCACGCGCTCGAACACGGCCAGATCGCGGTCCTGCCGCTGATCGCGATGTGCGATCGGTGGGACATCGGCGGGCTGTCGACCAACGCGCATCCGCAGACCGGCGGACCGACGATCTTCATCTACGAGGGTCATGTCGGCGGCGTCGGAATCAGCCGGCGCGGATATGAGCAGTTCGAGCGTCTCGTCGGCGACGCGCAGCGCCTGATCGCCGAGTGCACGTGCCAGGACGGTTGCCCCTCGTGTGTTCAGTCACCGAAGTGCGGCAACCTCAACGAACCGCTCTCCAAGCGTGGCGCGCTCGAGCTGCTGCACCGGATGACGGTTACAACTTCTAAACGATCCCCTCGTCCGGCGGCCTGAGAATGAGGAATCCCTCCTAGCTCGATCTCGCGCTCGGCCTTACTCGAAACCCTGGCTCAGATGCCCCAGCGGACGCTGCGGCTCCATACCGGGCCGAGCGCGCATGAGCAGCTGACCCAACGCCGACCGCAGACAGGTCAGTCCTCGCCGTTGCCCCCGGCGATTGGACCGCCCCCGTATCACCTGCACCTCAACGAGGTCTTGCGCACGAACGAAGTCGCGGCGATCGAGCGAGCCGGCGAACTGCGCTTTCACTGCGTCGGCGATACCGGCGGCCACCACAATCCGGCCCCCCAGCGCGCGGTGGTGGCGGCGATGGCGACCGAGCTCGTTGGCGAGCGACCGGTCAGCCTCTTCTACCACCTCGGCGACATCGTCTACCTGAACGGCGAGCGTGCCCACTACCGAGAACAGTTCTTTGAGCCGTACGCGCCATACACGGCCCCGATCCTGGGGGTCGCGGGAAATCACGACGGGGAGCTCGCCGCGGGCAGCAATGCGGCGTCGCTGGAGGCGTTCGTCGAGCAATTCTGCGCGCCCGCCGGGGCCGTGAGCCCGCCCGATCTGCGGCCGGCCCAGCACCAGCCGAACGTCTACTGGACGCTCGAGCACGACTGGGTGACGGTGATCGGGCTCTACAGCGGCCTCCCTGAGGGTGGCCTGCTCGGCGCCGACCAACTGCGCTGGCTGGTTGGCGAGCTTCGGGCGGCGCGGCCCGGCGTCACGCTGATCCTCGCGATGCACCACCCGGTCTTCTCAGCCGATCGCATGCACGGCTCGAACCTCGCGCTTCGCGACGCGCTCGACGATTGCTTCGCGAGTGCCGGCCGGGCGCCGGACGCCGTGTTCAGCGCCCACGCGCACAACTATCAGCGCTTCACGCGCGTGTACGAGGGCCGCGAGATCCCGTACGTCGTCGCCGGCAGCGGCGGCTACCACGAGCTGCACGGCCTCGGGTACGGGGTGCCGGAGACGCCGGCGTCGTTCGCCGCCCTACCCGACCTCACGCTCGAGGCCCATCAGCACCAGGCGTTCGGCTTCATGACCGTGAGCTGCGGGCCGGCGGGAGCGCAGATCGACTACAGCACGGTCGTCCGGCGGCGGCCGGCGCTGTACGACGCGTTCGTGATCCGCCCGGCGAGCGCAGGCTGATCGCCGGCATCGGCAGGCGCGACCCTCGGGTCCGTAGTTCTCAGCTTGCGCAGCGTGCAGTCGCTAGCATCGCGCCCGCCACGGCGAGATAGCTCAGTTGGTAGAGCACACGACTGAAAATCGTGGTGTCCCCGGTTCGATTCCGGGTCTCGCCATCGTTTGCGTCTTGGGCATCCTTGCCGAGGCCCGGGGACGTCGTCCGGACGGTTCGATTCCGGGTCTCGCCACCTTCTGAATTACCTGCAAATCCCTGCTTTTTCGCTTTCTACCAGGGATGCGCTGGAGGGGTCTTTTGGTCCGGTAAATGGCGAAATCGGCGTTTACCGGACCAATTGAGCAGACAACAGTGTCCAATTTGGACGCCAGAGGGCCTTGAGAGGCAGATGGGTGCCGGCCAGTCAGCAAATCCGGCGTGCCAAGGCGGATGTTTTGGGGAGATATCTACCCAAGGAGTGGGGAACTAAGGCCCAATTTGGATTGCTTTCGGATCGCTCGGGTAGTACGACGACGAATGCCTAGGCTCAGATTGAGGCCGTTCTGGACAACCGCCACGGGTATGGTGACCTTGGCGCTGTGTCTTCTGGCGGCGTCAAGCGCCTCGGCATCGGGGCCTCCGGGCACTCTCGGGGGGGTCACTAACGCCGCCTCGGGGGTCACGCAGACTGTCAATTCGGCCGCAGCGCCCGTCACCAACGCTGTCGCGCCGCCGTCACCCTCGTCGACCGCGCCGCCGAGTCCATCCACGTCCTCGTCAGCGCCACCTAGCTCGACGACTGCTGCGGGTACGCCGTCGCCGAGCGCGTCTGAATCGTCTGCGTCGTCGGCGCCGTCAACACCGGCGGCGTCTGGGTCGACTTCGGGTTCGGCGTCGTCAACGCCGGCCACGCCACCGTCGAGCTCGTCGCCCGCACCCGCTTCGTCAGCGGGGAGCGCCACGTCGTCGCCACCGGCTACCTCTGCGGCGTCTGCACCGGCCGCGAGCACGACATCCTCGGCTCCCGCAAGCACCAGTGCGAACCCACAAGCCGCCTCTCAGGCAGCCGCACCTGTGACATCGACGGTGACCAACGCGGCGACCACAACGGTTACTCCCGTCGCCAATGCTGTCAGCAGCGCTCCCAGCACAGCCGCATCCTCAAACCAAGCGGCAGCGGCTCCCAACACTCCGTCGACCCCGTCGCAGTCTGTGGCTACGAGTGCAGCAGCATCGACGGGCAGCAAATCGGCGGC
>DATNKY010000628.1:0-3541 GCA_035603155.1 Solirubrobacteraceae bacterium | reverse complement strand
CTCGCCGGCGCCGTCGCGATCGGCGTGGCGGGGGCGATCATCGTCTCCCCGCTCCTGATCCCGCTGGTGCTGGTAGGGGCCTTCCTGGTCCCCGCGTACAACCTCGAGCTCGCCGGCGGCCGCTTCCACACCGACCTCTGGTTCGCGCTCGCGTGGGGCGGTTTCCCCGCGTTCACCGGGTACTTCGCCCAGACGCTGTCGATCACGCCGGCCGGCGTGCTGGTGGCGGCCGCGTGCTGCCTGCTGAGCGCCGTGCAGCGCAAGCTCTCAACGCCCGTGCGCGAACTGCGCCGGCGCACCGTGTCGGTCACCGGCGAGCAGACGCTCACCGATGGCCGCACGGTGGAGGTCACCAAGGCGACGCTCACCGCCCCGCTCGAGGGGGCGCTGTCGTCCTTGTGGCTTGGCGTGGCGCTGCTCGCCGTCGGGCTGCTCGTCGTCAAGCTCTGACGGCTCGTAGCCCGAGCCCGAGCCGGGACGGCCGACAACGCGGCCGGTGCCCGGACCGGGTGCCTACAGGTTGACCGACGCCATTCCCGTCTCGTCGTACCGGTTGCCCGACACCTCGGGCAGCTCGGCCTCGATCCGCTCGAGATCCTCGGCGCTCAGCTCGACGTCTACGGCGCCGGCGTTCTGCTCCAGGTACTCGCGGCGCTTGGTGCCGGGGATCGGGACCAGGTCCTCGCCCTGCGCCAGCACCCACGCGATCGCGAGCTGCGCCGGGGTGATGCCCTTCTGCTGCGCGATCTCGGCCACCTTGGCTGCGAGCTTGAGGTTCGCGTCGAGATTCTCGCCGGTGAAGCGGGGGCCGTTGCGGCGGAAGTCGTTGGCGTCAAGCTCGTCCGGGGACGTGAACCGGCCCGACAGAAAGCCGCGGCCGAGGGGTGAATAAGGGACGAAGCCGATCCCGAGCTCCCGACAGGTCGGCAGCACCTCGGCCTCGGGGTCGCGCGTCCACAGCGAGTACTCGGTCTGCACGGCGGCGATCGGGTGCACGGCGTGGGCGCGGCGGATCGTCTCGGGGGCGGCCTCGCTCAGGCCGATGTGGAGCACCTTGCCCGCCTGCACGAGCTCGGCCATCGCGCCGACGGTCTCCTCGATCTCGACGTTGGGGTCGACCCGGTGCTGGTAGTAGAGATCCACGTGATCGGTGCCGAGCCGCTTGAGCGAGCCCTCGATCGAGGTTCGCACGTGGTCGGCCGAACCATCGAGGGGACCGGTCGTCGACATGTCGCCGGGGGTGGCGTTATCCATCCGGCGCGCGAACTTGGTCGCGATCACGTACTCGTCGCGGTGACCCTTGATCGCCCGGCCGACGAGCTCCTCGTTGGTCAGCGGGCCATAGAGCTGCGCCGTGTCGAGGAAGTTGATCCCCAACTCGAGCGCGCGCTGAATCGTCGCCTCCGCCTCGGCCTCGTCAGCCGACCCGTAGAAGGCCGACATCCCCATGCATCCCAGGCCGAGCGCCGACACCTCCAGTGATCCGAGCTTGCGTGTCTGCATTCCTGCTCTCCCGTCTGTTAGCTGTCGCGGTCTGCGGGCCGCCGCTCGGGGCTGCGAGTGTGCGAGCGCTCCGAGCGCGGACCCGTCCCGCTCACCGATAGCAGGTCGGTGCGGACGTGTCTTTACGATCGCGATGATGCGATGGCCGGAGCGGCGCAGACGATCGCCTATCCTGCCCCGTCCGATGCGACCAGTGGGGGCCAGACCCGGAACAGACACCTGGAGGTGGGATGGCGGAGTCCGCCGCTAGCGCCGAGCCGCGCCGTCTGCTGCTGGTCGAGGACGATGATGGCGACGCGTTGATCGTCTCCGAGCTGCTGACCGAGGCCTGGCCGGTCCTGGCGATCGATCGCGCGAGCGAGCTCGGCGAGGCCGAGCTCAGACTCGGGGCGGCGGATTGCGTGCTGCTCGACCTCGGCCTCCCTGATGCGCTCGGGATTGACGCCGTCCGCCGCGTACGGGCGGCCGACCCCGAGATGCCGGTCGTCGTCCTCACCGGGGACGACGACGACGACCGCGGAGTGCAGGCGCTCGGGGCCGGCGCGCAGGATTACCTGATCAAGGGCACGATCAGCGGTGCGAGCCTGGCGCGGGCGATCCGCCACTCGGTGCAGCGCAAGCTGGCCGAGCGCTTCGAGCGCGAGCTCGCGGTGTTGCGCGTGCAGAGCGCGGAGACCGCGCGCGTCCAGCGAGGGCTGGTGCCCCACCCGCTGGTCGACGACCCCTCCGTGTCGATCGTCAGCGCCTACCGCCCTGGCAACCGGCGCCAGATTCTCGGCGGCGACTTCTTTGACGCGGTCCAGAGCGCCAACTCGCTCCACCTCGTGATCGGCGACGTCTGCGGCCACGGTCCTGACGAGGCGGCGCTCGGCGTCGAGCTGCGGATCGCCTGGCGGACCTTGATCCTCGCCGGCGTCCCTCAGCTCGCGCTGCTCGAGACGCTCGACCGGCTCGTCGTCCAGGAGCGCCATCGCGACCACATCTTCGCCACGGTCGCCAGCCTGCGGATCGATCTCGAGCGCGGAACCGCGGTCTCCGTGCTCGCCGGCCATCCGGCGCCGATCCTCCTCGGAGCCGAGCGTCCGCGGCTGCTCACCGACAGGCCGGGCGGTCCGCCGCTCGGGCTCGACGACATGCCGCCCCTGGTGCCCAGCGAGGCGCAGATCGGTGACCGTTGGACCCTGCTGCTTTATTCGGACGGCATCTACGAGGGCCGGGTCGGCCGACAGAATGACCGTCTCGGGATCGAGGGCTTTATCGGCGTGCTCACCGAGGACCAGCGGTCCGGCGCTACAGACTTCGATCCCGAGCGGCTGATCGATCGCGTCGAGGAGCTCAACCGGGGCCCGCTCGACGACGACGTCGCGCTGCTCGCGCTCAAGCGCGATGCCCGCACCGACTGAGCCGCGCGCCACCGGCCTCGCCCGCCTGCGCGTCGCGCAGGTGTTGGGGTTCGCGACGCTACTGCCGCTGGTCGTCGTCGGGGTCGCGATCGCAGTCGGGATCATCGCGCTGACGCACCAGTCCTCGGTCCGCGACGAACTGATCAACCGCGTGCAGCCGGCGGCGATCGCGGCGCAGTCGCTCGAGACCGGGCTCGTGAACCAGGAGACGGGCGTTCGCGGCTACGAGCTGGCGGCGATGCCCAGCTTCCTGGCGCCCTACCACCTCGGCCGCCGCCAGGAGCGCGAGGCGCTGGCGGAGCTGCGGCGGTCGTCGGTGATCGGCAGCACCGCCGCCCTGGCGCAGGCGACGGGGCGGATCGACGACTGGCAGCGCGAGGTTGCCTCACCGGCGATCGCGAGCGTCAAGCCCGGCCACCCCCACGCCACCTCGACCGTCGACGCCGTGCTCGGCAAGCACCTGTTTGACCGGCTCCGTGCCTCGCTCGCGGTCCTCCAACGCGACATCAGCGCACGCGCAACGACGGTCAAGGAGGAGCTCAACGGCGCCGCTCGGACCTCGGTGATCACGTTCATCGCGATCGGCGTCGCGCTGCTGGTGAGCGTGATCGCGGCGGCGCTGACGCTGAGGCGGA
>DATNKY010000537.1:0-7605 GCA_035603155.1 Solirubrobacteraceae bacterium | reverse complement strand
GTCGCCTCCAACTCGACCGGCTCGACGCCGGTCGCGAGCCGCCGCTCGATCGCCACGAGCTGAACGACGCGCGCGTGGTAACGGGGGCCAAGCGGCTCGCTCGACTCGGGTAAAAGCAACGGGTCGGGCGCCAGCCCCTTGGCATATCGAGCCGCGTTGCGGCCCAGTTGGCGGTAGAGCTCGGGCGTGACCCGGGGCGCGATCGAGAACAGTTCGAGGTTCGCAAGCGGCGGCAGGTCGGCGCGGTGGATCAGCGCGGTGCCCTTCGCCTGCAGTCCGACCGAGACCGCCGAACCCGAGAGGCGAGCGGCCGCCCAGCCGATCGAGCCAAGGTCGATCGATCGGCGCACCCCGACCAACCGGGACTGAAGGCCTTCCTCCTCGATGCCCGCCAGCAGCTGGCGCAGGACCTCTGCCACCGGCATCCCGTTCAGAGCCACCCAGATCTCGCGCGCGAACGCCGGCGAGAGTCCGACGACGACCTCATCGACGCGCGTGCCGACCGTGGCGGGCCCCTTCTCCGCAAGCAGGATGGAGCCCTCCGAGCGCGCTTGCTCGAGCTCGAGGTCGGCCGGGAACCACACCTGGCGGACATTGGCGACCTCGGCGCGACGCTTGCGCGACATGCGGTACCCGGTGCCCGGTCCCGCGTAGTCGTTGGGATCGGTGAGGGAGGACAGGACGTTCAGCTCCTCATCGAGGATCGCCGACGTCTGGAGCACGTCACCCAGCAGCCGTTGGCGGGTCATCTCGAGTACGCGCTCGGCCTCGACCTCGTACCCGCCCGCGGCCAGCGCGCGCACGGCGTCGAGCGCCGTGACCCCACCGTCCATGATCCGCTCGGAGGCGACCCCCGGCAGATCACCCTCCAGGGCCGGAACGTCGAGACTTCCGTGAGCACGCACGCATGCATCGACGTCCTCTTGCGAGAACTCGGCGAGCTCGAGTTCCTCGAACACGGCACGGCAGGCCTGCGCAGCACGGCGGCGCACCGCCAGCAGCTCGGAGTCCTGGCGCCAGCTCAGGCCGCCCTCGAACCCCCAGTCCCGCTGGACGACGAGGTAGTCGTCGAGATCCTCGGCGTTCATGTTCGAGGGTCCGAACGCGTTGTCGTATGCCGGAATCGAGCCGAAGCCCGAGAACAGGAAGTCGGTCCCGGCTAGCAGCAGAGGCAGGGTGTGCGCCGTGCGCCGGATGTCGGACGATGACATGAGCGTGTCGTTACCGGTGCAGGACTCGAGGTCGTGGAGCATCACGCAGAGGTTCTCCGCGATCACCTCACGCATCCCGTCCGGCACCGACGCGGTCACGTTGACGCCGTCGATGCCGCCGTTCTGCACGCCCTGAGAGCCGGCGGCCCGCGTCAGCGCGATACAGCGCGCCTCGAGGTAGAGCATCGACTTGCCCTCGCTTGCTCCCATCAGGACCTCCGCACCGGAGCCCGAGGTGAATCGCATCTTGAGGCCGCGCGACGCGTAGCACGACGCGAGGAACGCCTTGGACCATGGAGTGTCGTCGCCGTCGACGAACACCTGCTCGGTGCCGTAGACCGACACGGTCTCGGCGTAGGTGGTCAGCCCGCGCATACCCAGCTCGAGCTCGGTCCGCTCCTCCACCGAGCACTGCGTGAGCGCGCCCGGCCGGCCGACCTGGCTACCGATCAGCAGCGCGAGCGCGTTCGACGGCGCGTGGCGCAGCACCGGCACGGTCGTCTCGAGCTCGCGGAACCCGAGCGCGACCGCCGCCGCGGCGTCAGCTGCGATGAGCAGCGGATGGTCGACGCGATTGGTCACGTGCGCCTGGATCGACGGCGTCCTGCGGACTCGCATCTTCTGCATCGCCTGGAGGATCTCGACGGGGGTCAGCAGCGCGAGGGTGGCGGCGATCTTGGCCGGCGTCATCCCCGCGGTCAGCCGCGTGACCTCGGTCCGGGGAACGGCAGGGTCGACGATTATCCGCGCGAACTGCACCGTCTCGATCGCCATTGCCTCCTCGGCGACCCCGAGATCGATCCCGCGCCGCGCGATGAATTCGTCCAACATGTCGAACTCGGTCTCCGACTTGCCGTCGAGTTCGACCACGCGGCCGTCCTCGATGCGCAGCGACGGTTCCGGGTCAGACGGGCTCGAGAAGGCGATCAGCCCTAGCTCTGGCTCCTCGGGCACGAGGTTGTCGGCGCTGATCGGCCTGCTGGCGAGGAACTCGGATCGCGCGGATGCCCTGTCCTCTACGTACATCGTGCCCCGAAGCGTAGGCCCTGGCCCGTCCCGCGGCCAGCCCGCGGAGCGATCCGCCGCCGGGCGCGAGGGATCAGCGGCCCGAGGACGAGGACGCCACGAACGTCGGCTCGTCCCGGTCGAGATCCCCGGCGAGAACCTCGTCCGAGACGTCCGACCCGTCGCACGCCGGCGTCTCGCACGAACTCGCGGACGGGTCGTCTCCGTGCTTGGCCAGGCTCCGGTTGAGGCCGACCCACGAGCGACCGCAGCAGCAACTCTTGCCCGCAAGCGACGCGTACCGACCGACGAAACCCATCATTGAGCGTGGATTGCTCATCTCGACCTCATCGAGAGTACCACCGCGCACGCGCCCTGACGCGCCCACGCCGACCGCGTATGCTGTCGCGACTTTACGAGTGCTAGGCGCAATGGAGACCGAAGGCTTTGTGGCGTTGTGCAGCCGGCGCTGGTTTGACTCGACCGCGAGGGCACGGTCGAGCAGGCGGCCGTGCTGACCGCGGCGGGGATGCATGCGCCTCGGGCTCGTCGTCAACCCGATCGCCGGCATCGGTGGCCGTCTCGCGCTCAAGGGAAGCGATGACGCCGGTCTGGTTGCGGCTGCGCGCGAGCGCGGAGAGCTCCAGATCGCCCCAGCCCGCGCGACGGAGGCGCTCCGGGCGCTCGCTGCGCTCGATATGCAGTTCGAGCTGCTGGCCTACGCAGGCGAGATGGGTGAACGGGAAGCCATCGACGCGGGTCTGCGACCGACGGTCTTGGGCGCAACGGTGCCGGTCACATCGGCGCAGGACACGCACACGGCCGCCACGGCAATGGCAGATCGACAGGTCGACCTGCTCCTGTTCGCCGGCGGAGATGGCACCGCGGTCGACGTCCTGCGGGCCGTCGGTGATCGCGTTCCCGTGCTCGGCATTCCGGCGGGCGTGAAGATGCACTCGGCGGTGTTCGCGGTCAACCCGAGAAGCGCCGGCGAGCTGACCGCGCGGATCGCGCAGGACGGAGTGCGAAGCGTGCGTCGAGCCGAGGTGATGGACGTCGACGAGACGTTGCTCCGGGCCGGTGCGATCTCCGCCCGGCTGCACGGCTTCATGATCGTTCCGGATGCGCGCCGTCACCTCCAGAGCGCCAAGGCGCGGTCGCTCGGGAGCGAGTCGGTGGCGCAGGAGGAGATCGCCCATCACCTGATTGACCAGGTCCTCGGCGACGGGACCTGGCTGGTCGGGCCTGGGACCACCACCGGCGTTCTGCTCACGCAGCTGGGCCTGCCCAAGACGCTCCTCGGGGTCGACGTGGTACGCGCCGGCGAGTGCGTGGTCCGCGACGCCGACGAGCGGGCGCTGATCGAGCTGCTCGTAGCTCTGGACGCCGGGATCGTCGTGACCCCGGTCGGAGGTCAGGGGTTCCTGTTCGGCCGTGGCAACCAGCAGCTGTCGGCTTCGGTGATCGAACGAATCGACCCCGCGCGGATCGTCGTGATCGCCACTGAGGCCAAGATTGCGCGCCTTGCCGGATCACCCCTTCGCGTCGATACGGGCGATGCAGCCGTCGACGCGCGCCTTGCCGGTTACACCCGCATCATCGTCGGTTACAACCGCGAGATCGTCTATCCGGTCGCCTGATGAACGACCCCGAGGAGGCCATTACGTGAGCGACGCGCCATCCGCCCACCCCTATATCCCGAACTCCGTGCCAGCCGTCAGGCGCGAGATGCTCGACGCGATCGGTGTCGGGAGCGTCGACGAGCTGTTCGGGTCGATTCCCGAGCGGCTGCGCGTCCCCGGCATGCTCGCCCTGCCCGAGCCGCTGCGGGGTGAGTATGAGCTGCGTCGTCACGTCATGGGCGTGCTCGATCGCAACGAGAGCTGTGCCGAGCGGCTGAGCTTCCTGGGCGGCGGCTGCTGGCCGCATTACGTCCCGGCCGTCTGCGACGAGATCGTCAACCGGGGTGAGTTTCTGACCGCGTATTACGGCGACACGTACGGCGACCACGGGAAGATGCAGGCGCTGTTCGAGTACGCCAGCATGCTCGGCGAACTGGTCGAGTGCGACGCGGTCAGTCAGCCGACGTACGACTGGGGCGCCGCGGCCGCGACGTCGATCTGCATGGCGGCACGGCTCACCGGGCGCCAGGCCGCGCTCGTGCCGGCGTCGGTCGGAGCCGAACGTCGCTCGCTGATCGAGGGCTATTGCGAACCATGGGTGGCGCTCGAGACGGTTCCGTTTGACGCGAGAACCGGGCTGCTTGACCTCGACCGGGTCCGGGATGCGATGTCGGAGCAGATCGCGTGTGTGTATTTCGAGATGCCCGGCTTCCTCGGAGTGATCGAGACGCAGGCCGAGCAGATCGCCGAGCTGGCCCGCGAGGCGGGTGCGATGACGGTCGTCGGCGTCGACCCGATCTCGCTCGGTGTGCTCGAGGCTCCCCCTCGCTACGGCGCCGACATCGTCTGCGGCGATATCCAGCCGCTCGGGATTCACATGCACTACGGCGGCGGGCTCGCCGGTTTCGTCGCGTCCCCCGACTCGGAGCGGTTCGTGTCCGAGTACCCGATGTTCCTGATCGGCCTCGGAACGACGGCGGTCGAGGGCGAATACGCGTTCGGGGAGGTCGTGTGGGACCGGACGTCGTATATCCAGCGCGGCGACTCCAAGGAGTACACCGGCACGACCCAGAATCTCTTTGCGATCGCGGCCGGCGCATACCTGGCGCTCGTCGGACCTGACGGGCTCGGGGAGCTCGGGCGCGGAATCGTCCAGCGGGCACGGTATGCGGCCGAGCGTCTCGAGGCGCTGCGCGGCGTCCGCGCACCCGTGTTCTCGGCGCCGTTCTTCAAAGAGTTCGTGGCCGACTTCTCGGACACCGGCAAGACGGTCGCCGAGATCAACCGCGCGCTGCGCGAACGAGGGCTGTTCGGCGGTCTCGACTTATCGGGTCAGTACCCGGAGCTCGGACAGAGCGCGCTGTTGTGCGTCACTGAAGTGCACACCAAGACGGACATCGACCGGCTCGCCGACGAGCTCGAGGAGGTCTTGAGATGACACTCCGTCCCTTCCACCAGGCGAGCTGGAACGAGCCGATCCTGCTCGAGCTGTCGACGCCCGGCCAGCGCGGCATCATCCCGCCGCAGATCGAGCCCGAGCTGACCGCCTCCGGCGAAGACCCGCTCGCGGGCGTGCCCGAGGTGCTGCGCCGTTCGCGGGCGCCGCAGCTGCCCGAGTGCAGTCAGCCCCAGGTATTGCGCCACTACCTGCGCCTGTCACAGGAGACGCTGGGCAACGACGTCAACCTCCACCTCGGCCTCGGGACCTGCACGATGAAGTACAGCCCGAAAGTCAACGAGGAGCTCGTCCGGTCGCCGAAGGTCGCCGACCTGCACCCATCCCAGGACGACGACACAGTTCAGGGGATGCTCGAGGTCCTTTACCGCTTCGAGCGGATGCTGTGCGAGATCTCGGGGCTGAGCCGGTTCACGCTTCAGCCTGCCGGCGGCTCGCAGGGTGTCTACGCGAACGCCAGGATGATGCACGCCTACCACGCCGCGCGGGGCAATGCCGACCGCGACGAGATCATCACGACGATCTTCTCCCATCCGTGCGACGGGGCAGGGCCGGCGACGGCCGGCTACAAGGTGATCACCGTCTACGCGGGCGACAAGGGATACGCGGAGCCCGATGCAATCCGCCACGCGGTGTCGGAGCGGACGGCCGGTCTGATGATCACCAATCCGGAGGACACCGGTCTGTTCAACCCTCACATCGACGAGATCGTGCAGATCGTCCACGACGCCGGCGGCTTGTGTCACTACGACCAGGCCAACGCGAACGGGATCCTGGGGATCACGCGGGCGAGCGATGCAGGTTTTGACCTGTGTCAGTTCAACCTGCACAAGACGTTCTCCTCGCCGCACTGCTCGATGGGCATGCCCGTCGGCGCGTGCGGGGTCACCGCCGAGCTGGCGCCCTTCCTGCCGGTGCCGACGGTCGAATTCGACGGCTCGCGATATCGGCTCGAATACGACCGCCCGCAGTCGATCGGCAAGATCCGCGCCTTCCACGGCGTTCCCGCAACGGTCGTGCGCTCGTTCGCGTGGGTCTTGAGCCTGGGCGCGGAGGGGCTCAGAGAAGTGGCCGAGACGGCGGTCCTGAACAACAACTACCTCGCCTCGCGCCTCGCCGACGTGCCCGGCGTTGACGTCTCGTTCGCCGAGACGAACTCTGCGCACCGGCTCGAACAGATCCGCTACACCCTGGCGCGGCTTCAGGCGCAGACCGGCGTCTCGACCCTCGACGTAGCGCGGCGAACAGCGGACTTCGGCGTCGCGAGCTATTTCCCGAGCCACGAGCCGTGGGTCGTACCGGAGCCGATGACCCTCGAGCCGTCGGAGTCCTACTCGCGCGCCGACCTCGATGAGTACGCCGAGATCATCGCCGAGGTCTCGCGCGAGGCATACGAGACCCCGGACAAGGTCACCAGCTCGCCGCACGACAGCACGGTCCACAAGATGGATCTCGAACAGCATGACGACCCCGAGCGATGGGCGCTCACGTGGCGCGGGTACCAGCGCAAGCGCGGCGCGACGGCGGGGGCACGGGGCGCAGGTTCATAGGCGGCGGCCGATGCACGAGATCGCGAGCCGGCCCGATCTCGAGTTCGAACAGCGAATCGCAGCGATCGAGCGGGCGTTCTGTGGCCGCCTCGGCTTCTACTCGCCGTCACGGCTGTTCGCCGCGCGGCTCCTCGGCCTTCCCTCGTGATGCGTAGACTGCCGCGCGTGGCCGATGCTCTGGTCGTGATCGACATTCAGAACGAATACTTTCCCGACGGGGCGCTGACGCTCCCGGATGCCGAGGGCGCCGCCGACCGGGCCGCCGAAGCGATCGAGGCAGCCCGCGCGGCGAGTGTCCCCGTGATCCACATTCGCCACGAGGAGCCCGACAGCGACGAGTGGTTCGTGCCCGGGAGCCGCGGCGCCGAGACGCACGCGTCGGTCGCGCCGGCCGACGGCGAGCACGTGGTCGTCAAGAATTACCCGAACTCGTTTCTGCAGACCGACCTGGCCGAGCACCTCGCGTCGGTCGGGGCAAGCCGAGTGGCGTTCTGCGGGATGATGACCTCGATGTGCGTCGACGCGACCGTCCGCGCCGCGGTCGACCTGGGGTTGGACGCGGTGCTGGTCGACGACGCGTGCGCGGCGCCGGATCTCGAGCATCGCGGCGAGCAGGTGGGCGCCGCCTCCGTGCACGCGGCGTTCTGCGCGGCGCTTGGCGATGAGATCGCCACCGTCGTGCGGACGAGTGATTTCGCCGCCGGACCGACCGGCGCCTGACGGTATCGCTCGCGCCGACAGGCCGGGTCGATCCGCGACTG
>DATNKY010000131.1:0-4810 GCA_035603155.1 Solirubrobacteraceae bacterium | reverse complement strand
GCCCGTCACGGTTGGCCGCCATCAGCGCGTAGGCGGTTACGTACGCCTGGCCGAGGATCTGGGCGGCGGCCCGCTTCTTGTCCGGGCTTCTGAGGATTGACCCGACCGGGTCGTCGGAGAGCATCGAGCCTCCGGCCCGGTTCATGATCGTCGAGCCGATCCGCTCCAGCCGGTTGGCCACCGCTTCCTTGCGCTCGTCGTCCTCGAGGTTGGGCGCGATGTGCACGGGGTCGGGCCCCATCGCCCAGATCCCGACCATCGCCGCCGCGGTCGCCGTCGCGCTGCCGACGTCGCCGCTGACGCCCTGGGAGTTCTCGCCGTAGAACACGTGCTCGGCCGCCATCGCGCCCAGCGTCATGATCAACCCGCCCATCACGCGGCTGCGGAAGTGCGAGAAGCGCTCGTCCTTCTCCATGCTCTGGTAGTGCCCGAGCGAGCCGCCGCGCTTGCGGATCGAAAGGCGCGTCGAGAGCACATCCTTCTCGAGGTAGACGTGGCCGGCGGCCGCGTGACCGGCCTCATGGATCGCGACCGCGCGCGTCTCCTCCTGGATGTACTCGATGTTCTGCGCGGTGCCAGTCTCGACGGTCGTCATCGCCTCGACGATGTCGCGCCACGCGAAGTCGCGGCGGCCCTCTGTGTGGGCGATCGTGAGCGCCATCGAGCAGCACTGCTCGATCATCGACGGCGAATATCCGTTGGTGATCCGTGCGAGCTCGTCGCGGCGGCGGTCGGTGTCGAGGTCGGGCTCGTGCGCGACCTTGCCGAGGTAGAGGTCGAGGATGTCGAGCCGGTCGTCCTTGGTCGGTGTGCGGAACCAGATGTGACGGCCCATCCGCCCCGGACGGGTGAGCGCCGGGTCGAGCACCTGAATCGGCACGTTGCAGGCGCCGATGAAGTAGATCTGCTCCTGGCGGGGCCGGGGTGGCCGCAACCTGAGCGGAAGCTTGCCGACCTTCGAGGGGATGATGAACATCGCGTCGAGGAAGGTGTTGAACTTGTTGGTTATCACCTTGCGCATCAGCGGCGGCTCGTCGATTCCGTCCATCACGATCAGCAGTTGGTTGAGGGCCATGCCGCCCATCCCGCCGCCCATTCCGAATCCTGGGTAAAGACGCTGAATGCGCTCGGTCGCCCGTTGTGTGAAGGTCGCGTAGCCGGTGGCGGAGGACTCGCCCCGCTGGGCAAACAGCTTGTCGCGCCAGGCGCGGGATTCGATCACGACGTCTCCGCTCGATGTCAGCGCGCCGTCGGGGCCGAAGAAGCACAGGTCGTGGATCGACGATGGCTCCGCGCCGGTGGCTCCGAAGCCGCCGCCGAGCGCCTGGCGGCGCATGCCGACGGCGTCGATCTCGTCGATGAAGACGATGCACTGGCCGCCCCACTTGGACGCCAACTTGCGCGCCTTGCGGGCCAGGAACTGGACGGTGATCGCGTCCATGCCGATGAACATCCCGGCGAACCCCGAGCCCGGGATCGTCACGAACGGGCAGTTGAAGTTCGTCGCGATCGCCTTCGAGATCATCGTCTTGCCGGTGCCGGGCGCGCCGAGAAACAGAAGTCCACGCTCGCGCTTGCCGCCGGCCTTCTCGAATTCCTCCCCTGACTGCCAGAGGGTGATAACGCGTGTGATCTCCTCCTTGGCCTCCGCCTGGCCGCGAACGTCGTCGATCTTCACGCCCCAGCTCGCGTCGCCTGGCTCGTAGCCGCGGATCTGGCGGACGGCGAAGAACAGGAACGGGCCGAAGAAGATCGCGAAGTTGACGAAGAACAGCAGCGGCAGCTGGATGAAGACCAGTGCCAGCTGCGGGAGCGTGTCGGGCGGGAAGATCTGGCGCAGGCCGTCGAACGGGTTGAAGAACGGCGCGCTGACGCCGGCGAACGCGAACAGGATCTGGCACAGCGCCAGCAGCAGCAGGACGAACAGCAGGTACATCGGCAGGCGACGGAACTTGCCGCGCCAGAACCAGTACCGCCGGCGGGCGACGATGTCTTCCTGCTTGAGGCTCGCGTCCGCCCCGTACAGGCTCGGCGAGGGGATCAGCTTGCGGGCCACCACCTCGACCAGGCCCCGGAACATGACGACCGCGATCACGGTCACGATCAACGCCACGATCAGCGATAGGTGATTCGAGTCGTAGAGGATCAGGAAGAACGCAGGCGCGGTCAACAACGCGACCCCCGTGGCGGCGCGCGTAAGACGGCGCCACTCGTGCGCGAGGGCCGCCGAATGCTGGTTGATCGCACCTTTCATACGCGGGCTCTCGTCTGCGTACGCCATTGGCCTCAAGGAGGGTACAGGGGAGCGGACCCTCCTACGCAGCTTCTTCGCTGCCTTCGGCGCCGGCCGATCGGGCCACGGCGCGCGGTGCACGTCCCCCGCCTCGGCACGCCGGTCGCAACCGGCTGGTACCGGCTCACACCCGATTGCAGTCCGGTAGGGTCCGCCGCATCCAGGAAACCCCTTCGGGAGGAGCTTTTATGCACTTTCGAGCAGGGGTTGTGAGTGTCTGCGCGACGGCAGTGGCGGTCGGTACGCTCGCTGTCACTCCCGCGCTGGCATCCGCATCCCCAGCAACGGTGAAGCTGCGCAATTCGGTCAGTCGCGCGGCCACCCGCGCGCCGCGCACGGGCGCCGTCGCGGGCAACACCCAGATTGCGTTCCAGGTCAATCTGAAGTTGCCCGACCAGCAGGCAGCCGAGCAGTTCGCGAATGCGGTCTCTACCCCCGGCAGCGCGTCGTATGGCAAGTACCTGACCGCGGCGCAGTGGGAGGCGCGGTTCTCGCCGTCGGCGAGCAGTGTCAACGCGGTCGAGAAGTTCCTGCGTCAGAGCGGCTTCGACGTCGGCGGCGCCACCGCCGACCGGATGGAGGTCTCGGCCTCCGGAACCGCCGCTCAGGTCGAGCGCGCGTTCTCGACTTCGCTCGCGATGTACCGCGTACAGGGACAGAACCTCCGCCTCGCAAACCAGGCGCTCGCCGTGCCGTCGAGCATCGGCAGCATCGTCGAGGGCGTCAGCGGCGTCGACCAGACGCTCAACAAGCCGGCCAGCACGACCGGCACGCCGCAGGCGAAGAGCGCACCGGCGGCAACCGGCAAGAACATCCCGCAGCCGCCGGGCTTCCGCGTCGCACCTCCGTGTGGCGCCTTCTACAACGACCAGATCGACTCGGTCCTGCCGCCCTTCGGCAAGCCCTATCCGGCAAATCCGCCGTGGGCCGTATGCGGTTACAAGCCGGGTCAGTTCCGCAGCGCCTATGGCCTCAGCGGGGCCGATAACGGCGCCGGGGTGACGGTTGCGATCGTCGACGCCTACCAGTCGCCGACGCTGTTCTCGGACGCCCAGACGTTCGCCTCGCTCAATGACCCGACCAACCCGCTCGGCGCGTCACAGTTCTCCGAGCTGCCGACCAACGGGTTCAACCAGATCAACGCGTGCGACGCCAGTGGCTGGTTCGGCGAGCAGACGCTCGACGTTGAGGCGGTGCATGCCACCGCTCCGGGCGCCAACATCCTGTATGCAGGGGCGAAGAACTGCTCCGGCGGACTGCTGAACACGCTGCGCACGCTCGTCGACGGACACCTCGCCGACGTGATCACGAACTCCTACGGAATGCCGGGCGGTGACTTCTTCGAGAGCGCCGCCGATCGCGCCCCGACCGACAACGTGCTGCTGATGGCTGCCGGAATCGGGATCACGGTCACGTTCTCGAGCGGTGACGACGGTGACGAGTTCACCACCATGGGTGTGACGACCCCGGACTACCCAGCCTCGAGCCCGTTCGCCACGGCGGTCGGCGGCACCACGCTGCAGGTCGCCAAGAACGGCTCGCGGATGGGCGAGTACGGCTGGTCGACGGCGCGCAGCTTCCTGTGCAACTCGACCGAGATCACGGCCGGCGCGTGCACGACCAGTCAGCTCGACAAATGGCTGCCGATCGACCTCGCGCTCGACGGCGGCTCCGGCGGCGGCACGAGCTACGCGTACACGCAGCCGTCCTACCAGGCGGGCGTCGTCCCGACCAAGCTGTCGGAGCTGCGCGGCTCCACGCCGATGCGCGTCGAGCCGGACATCTCGATGGACGGTGACCCCGCGACCGGGATGCTGGTCGGGGAGACGCAGACTTTCCCCAACGGGGTGTTCTACGACCAGTACCGGATCGGCGGCACGAGCGTCGCCTCGCCACTGTTCGCGGGCGTGATCGCACGTACTGACCAGACGCTCGGCAGGCCGCTCGGGTTCCTGAACCCGACGATGTACTCGCTGGCGGGCAAGGCCAAGGCGATCTTCGACGTCGGTCCTGCCGGCAACCAGGACCAGTCGCGGGCGGACTTCGCCAACTCGCTCGACTCGAGCGCTGGGATGCTGTTCACGACTCGGATCATCGACTACGAGGGTGCGGAGCAGTTCTGCAGCTCGGCGACGGACTGCACGACTCAGAACGTCGCGCTCAACGCGACGGCGGGTTACGACAACATGACCGGGCTCGGAGCCCCCAACGCCGGCTTCGTCAACCAGCTGGTCAAGGCCGCAGGTCAATAGACGCGTAGTTCCCGATCGGGCGGAGCGCGCCAGTGATGGCGCGCTCCGGTCCGGTTGCCCGCTCTGAGTGTCTGCGCGCCGTTTCCGGTAGCGCCTTATCTGAGCTCGTCGCAGCCCGCGGGCGCCTAAGCTTGGGCGCGTGATGAGCTCGGAACCCCTCTCGCCCCGGGTGGTGTCATTCGACGGGACACCGGCGGAGCACGACCCAGACGTCCGCGACGTCGAGCAGATCGTCGACGGCGTTCGCTGGGCGCTGGTCGAGTAC
>DATNKY010000097.1:0-2584 GCA_035603155.1 Solirubrobacteraceae bacterium | reverse complement strand
ATCGGAAAGGGCGGGCCGAAATCGGATCGACACCGCGTGGCCATCGTCGGCGCGGGCGCAGGTGGCGTGGCTGCGGCGCACTTTCTTGCCGATCGGCTCGACGTCGACCTGTTCGAGGCGAGATCGAAGATCGGCGGTCACTGCGATTCGCACGTAATCGACTACCGGGGGCATCGCATCACCGTCGATCTCGGCGCGCAGTTCTTTCATCCCGCCACGCACCCCATTTACGTCACGCTGCTGGAGCAGCTGGGGCTCTACGATCCCGCCCACCCTGACAGCGACGACACGCTGGAGGCGCCCGCCAGCCTCTGCATCTTCCCGACGGCTGGCGGCTCGCCGACCTTTTCGTCGTTGCAGCCGTTGGCAACGCCCCACCGTGCGATCGATTTCCTGAGATATCTGCCGCTCGCGCGGCAGGCGGTTCTGTCTGACGTGCGGTGGGAAACGACCGTCGAGGAGTGGATCCGCGGCCTGGCCGTCGAGCAGTCGTTCAAGAACGAGATCGTTTCTCCGTGGACCACGGCGTTGATCGGGTCATCGCGTGCCGATGCGCTGCGGGCGTCGGCGCGGTCGATTCTGCAGACGTTCGCGTTGGAGTTCCCGGCGAACGTTGCTCAGGGCGCGAACACGTACAACTCGACGATCGGCCTTCAGGGCAACCTGCAGCGCCTGCTGGACCGTAGCCCGACGGTGCGGGTCCACCTGAGCACGGCGGTGCACGCGCTGAAGCGCAAGCGCTCCGGTTGGTTTGTCCAGACGCCGGCCGGGCACCGCGGGCCCTACCGCTTCGTCGTGCTCAACGCGCCGCCACACGCCGGACGCCGGCTGCTGGGCACGCTGCCCAGCTTCGCTCACATCAGCGCGTTACTGAGTGCCTACGAGTACTTCGACTCGCGGATCTTGATTCACACGGACCCGGCCTACGTGCAACGCGATCGTGGTAACTGGGCGACCTACAACGCCGGAGTCGACGGTCGCCAATGCGAGGGCAGCGTCTGGTATGGCGCCCTGCACCCGAAACTCCCGTCGGGTGCGACGATCGACGTGTTCAAGTCATGGGCCGAGCGCCGACGCCACGACCCGAGGCACATTTTGTTGGGGCGGCGGTTCAAACACCCGCACATCAGCCGCTCGACGATCGAGGCCGCCCGCGCCCTGCGTCCGCTGCAAGGACAGGACGGCCTGTACTTCAGCGGCCAGTACACCACCGGCTTTGACTCGCAGGAGTCGGCGGTCTACTCGGCCATGAAGGTGGCCGAGTCCGTGGCCCCCGCCAGCCAGACGCTGGCATCGTTGAAGACGCTTCTCGCCGCGCGCGGGCTCGCCGGCATCTCGTACGACCTGTGAGCTTCCGGCGCCAGACGGCGCTGCCGGGGCACAGCGCCCGTCAGATGGTTGCTGTTCGTGAGGCCAGACGGTGGTTAGCCTGACGGTGTGAGCGGAGCCTGCGCCGCGGCGAGCGTCTTGCGAGCGTCCCGATGAAACCAGAGGTGCAGCCTGAGATCGACTGGGTGGGCTGGTTGCGGCGCTGGGACGCCCAGCAGCAGGGATACGTTCCCGAGCGCGAGGCGCGCTTTGCGGCGATGTTCGATGTACTGGCTGAGCTGCTGCCCGCGTCATTTGTGGCGCTGGATCTCGCCTGCGGGCCGGGATCGATCAGTCAGCGGCTGCTCGCTCGCTTTCCGGCCGCGCAGGCGATCGCGGTGGACATCGATCCCGTCATGCTGGCGATCGGACGCGGCGCGCTCGGCACGGTCGACGGCCGTCTGCGCTGGGTCGAGGCGGATCTCGAGGCACCCGGCTGGCTGGAGGCGCTGCGCGAGGACCACGTGGACGCTGTGCTCAGCAGCACCGGTCTGCATTGGTTGTGGCCTGAGCCGTTGGCTGCGCTGTATCACGACCTGGGTCGGGTCCTGTGCCCCGGCGGCGTGTTCCTCAACGGCGACCACATGGCGTTCGGTCCATCGTTGCCGACAGTTGCGCGCCTGAGCGATCGCGTGCTCAATGAGCAATGGACCGACGCCGCGTTCGCTGCACGCGGGATCGAGACCGCTGAGCAGTGGTGGGACTCACTTGCCAGCGAGGCTGCGTTCGCGGCGCTGCTGGCTGAGCGGGCCGCGCGCTTTGCGGGCAAGCAGCGCCAGCAATCACCGCCTGGGTTCGACGTCCACGTGTCGGCGCTGGGCGACGCGGGCTTTCGGGAGGTGGCAACGATCTGGCAGGTCCTCTCCGATCGCGTGCTGCTCGCGGTGCGTTAGATACAGGGTCAGTGAACGCGCGTCCTGACGCTTGACATGTCTGGCTCTGCCAGCTACCTTGCCTTGCATGGCACCGCGTGGTGAAGCGACGATCTCCCAGCTCCGTCGGGGTGTGCTGGAGTTCTGTGTGCTCGCGCTGTTGCGCGACGGCGAGCGCTACAGCTTCGATCTGGTCCGAGCGCTCGGGGACGCCGAGGGTTTGGTCACCAGCGAAGGCACGCTGTATCCGCTGCTCGGGCGCCTGCGCCGCGAGGGGCTGGTCCACAGCACCTGGCGCGAGTCGGTGTCGGGACCCCCTCGTCGGTACTACCGGATCACGCGAG
>DATNKY010000626.1:0-4233 GCA_035603155.1 Solirubrobacteraceae bacterium | reverse complement strand
GATCCACGAGCGGGTGGCGCCCGAGCCCGGCGACATCATCGTGCGCAAGACCCGATTCGGGGCGTTTTCGACCACCGACCTGGCCGCGCAGCTGCGGGACCGCGCGATCACCACCCTCATTCTGGCGGGCGTCAGCACCAGCGGCGTGGTGCTTTCGACGGTTCGTGATGCCGCCGATCGCGACTACGAGGTGTTCGTGCTCGCCGACGCCACCGCCGACCCGGAGCAACGCGTGCACGGCTTTCTCATCGAACGCATCTTCCCTCGTCAAGCGCACGTGATCACGGCCGCGCAGCTCGACAGCCTCCTCTCCGGCACAGATGAGCGGTCGATATGACGCAGCTGGGCACCCCGCTGCGACGCATGCTTGGGCGGCCGGACGAGCGTGGGCAGCCGTTTTCGCCGCGCTTCACGACCCCGATGTTCCTCGGGTCGGCGCTCAATCCGATCAATAGCTCCCTGATCGCGACGGCGCTCGTCCCCATCGCGCGTGGGGTGCACGTATCGGTCGGTCGGACCGTGGCATTGGTGTCGGTGTTGTACTTGGCGAGCGCGATCGGCCAGCCCATGTTTGGAAAGCTGGCTGAGGAGTTCGGGCCTCGCCGGGTGTTCCTGACTGGGATAACGCTCGTGCTCGCCGGCGGCCTGGTCGGCGGATTCGCGCACAGCCTCACGATCCTGGTGATCGCGCGCGCCCTGATCGGCATCGGCACCTCCGGTGGCTATCCGTCGGCAATGCTGATGATTCGGCGGCGCGCCGAGAGCGTCGGGATGGGCACGCCGCCTGGTGGCGTATTGGGCGGACTGCAGATCGCCGGCACAGCTGCGGTGGCCCTGGGCCTGCCCTTAGGAGGGGTCCTGGTCAACGCCTTCGGCTGGCGCTCGGTCTTCTTCGCGAACGTGCCGGTCACGGTCGTCGCGCTCGTGCTCGGCGCCGCTTGGCTTCCTCGTGATCCGGCTCTCGCCAGCTCCCTGAGCGCACGCCAGATCGCCAGACGAATCGACCTCACGGGCATCGCCGCTTTTGGCGGCGCGATCGCCGCCCTGCTGGTCTTCCTCGACGGACTACCGCACCGCCACTGGGTCGCGCTCGCCCTGGCCGCTGTGCTCACGATCGCTCTCGTTATCTGGGAGCTGCGTGCCACACCGGCGTTCTTCGACGTGCGCCTGCTCGCCACCAACCTGGCTCTCAGTCGCACCTACCTACGGTTCGCACTCACCTCGCTGTGCGTCTACACGGTGCTCTACGGCGTCTCGCAGTGGCTCGAAGCGGTCCGCGGCTACTCAGCCCAGGACGCCGGCCTCCTGATCCTTCCGATGGCCGCGCTCTCCGCGGTGCTCATACGACCGATCTCGCGACGGAACCTCGTGCGCGGGCCACTGATCGCCGCCGCTGTGAGCTCGATCGGTGGAGCGATCGGGGTGCTGCTGCTCGGGACGAGCACGCCGGTCATCGGAATCATCGCGGTCACGCTGATCTTCGGCGTCACGCTCGGAACGTACGCGCCGGGCAACCAAACGGCGCTCTACACGCAGGTCGACCCCCATAAGATCGGCACTGCGGCGGGCCTGCTGCGCACCTTCGGCTACATGGGTTCGATCGGGTCCGCGGCGATCCTAAGCGTGGTGTTCCACAACCGAGTCTCCGACCACGGGCTCCACGCGATCGCCGCGATCATGATCGGCGCGAGCATCATCGTGCTCCTGTTCACGCTGGCCGACCGCAGTCTCCGAAAGCCTATCGACTCTGAGGCGCCGACGAATCGTGCGCCCGCCACTCGCGCCGTAAGGGGGAGAAAGCGATGCACCACATCCGTCCCGTCAACGCGGACGCGGGAAGCGAAGGCTCAGTGATGGGCACAAACGAACCCGATAGGCCGAAGATCGTCGCCGGCATAGACGGCTCACCGTCCTCGTTCGCCGCACTCGAGTGGGCCGCACGGCAAGCAGACCTGACCGGATCCGCTCTGGTCGTCGTTGGGGCCTGGCATTTGCCGGGCACCTACGCCGCCGCCGGAATCACCGACGACTACGACCCCGCGGCGGACATGCAACGCATACTTGACCATTCACTGCACGCGATCCAGCACGGCCACCGAACGCTCCGAGCCACAGGTCAGGTGATCGAGGGTTACCCCGGGCCCGCCCTGGTCGACGCCAGCCGTGGCGCCGACCTCCTAGTCGTCGGAAGCCGCGGCCACGGGGAATTCATGGACATCCTGCTCGGATCTGTCGGCATGCACTGCGCCACGCACGCCCACTGTCCGGTGCTCGTCTACCGCTCCGACCGCGACAAACCGGTAACCGTGGCGATCCCGCTCGATTAACCGTTACGAATGGCTGGCGCCTGCGAGCCACATTCGCAGCTACTGCTCAAGCTAATCCCAAGCGCGAAGCAGGCCGTCGGTGTCGGCTAGACCGTCTGCATCTGATCGGTTCTGTCGAACAACGCGCTGCTTAGTTGAGTGCGCGAGGTGGCGCCGAGTTGGGTGAACACCTTACGCAGGTAGTAGGCGACGGTGTACTGGCTGATGAACAGTCGTGCGGGTCGCGGCGCTGATGCGCTCAGCGATCGCGCTGCCCACCCTCGAGACCGTTGACCCAGTACTTCTCCTGCGAGCGCTCGAGGTCTACGAGCTCGACCGGCTCGACTTCGCTGAGGCCTACCTTGTCGCTCAAGCCGAGCTCACCGGCATCCGGGTCGTTCTCTCGTTCGACCGGTCGATCGACGAATCGATACCGTCACCCGCCGCGAGCGATAGCCGCCGTCCGAGCGCTCGTGTGGCAATGCACTCGCGCGGCGCCAGCGATCGGCGCGATCGAGTCGTCGACTAGGGAGTCGGCGCCGACGAGGCCCAGCTTGGATGACCGCTGATCGTCGCTGGTTCGCGCGGCTGAATACGCAGCGCGCTTCGAGGACTCATGCGGCTAGCTCTGGCGCCCCGGCACGGGTTCGCGGAGTAGCGCGGGGCGGCCGGTAGCCTGCGTCTCATGGACGCCGCTGCCCGCCCCGAGCCGTTCGCCCGGCAGACCGCGCCCGGGGCGCTTGAGGACCTCGGTGCGCGGCTGCGCGCGACGCGGTGGCCGGACGCGCCCGGGGACGCGGGCTGGTCGCTCGGGACCGACCTCGCCTACCTCCGCGAGCTCGTCGGCTACTGGGCGGACAAGTTCGACTGGCCGGCGCAGGACACGGCGCTCGGGCAGTTCCCGCGCTTCCGCGTCGCGCTCGGCGGCCTCGGGATCCACTTCGTGCACGTCCGGGCCACCGCGCCGGCAGGCCCCGTTCTGCCGCTGATTCTCAGCCACGGCTGGCCAGACTCGTTCTGGCGATACACGAAGGTGATCCCACTCCTGACCGACCCCGGCGCGCACGGCGCCCACGCCGCCGACGCGTTTGACGTGGTCGTGCCCGACATGCCGGGCTACGGGTACTCCGACCGCCCGACCGGCCCGCCCCTGGACTCGATCGCCGTCGCCGGCCTGTGGGCTCAGCTAATGGGCGTCCTGGGCTACACCCGGTTCGGCGCGGCGGGCGGAGACATCGGCGGCCACGTGAGCCGCTACCTCGCCCTGGACTACCCCGAGCGGGTCGTGGCGGTCCACCGCACCGACGCGGGCGTGTCCCTCTTTACCGGCGACCCGGCGGACCTCTCGCCAGACGAGCGCGCGTCGATCGAGGCCGCCGCGGCCTGGGGCGCGACCGAGGGTGCCTACGCCGCGATACACCGCACGAAGCCCCAGACCGCGGCGTTCGGGCTCACCGACTCGCCGGCCGGGCTCGCTGCGTGGATCGTCGAGAAACTCCGGGCGTGGAGCGACTGCGACGGCGACGTCGAACGAAGCTTCACGAAAGACGAGATCCTCACGAACGTCACGCTCTACTGGCTCACGGGGACGATCGCCTCCTCCATGCGCATGTACCACGCGAACGCCGCGATTCCGCCCGCGCAGCTCGCCCGCCGGGTTGAAGTACCGTCCGGCTTCTCGCTCTTCCCCGGCGACATCGGCCGCCCACCGCGGGCGTGGCTCGAGCGCACCGCGAACGTCGTGCGCGTAACCGAGCCCGCGCGCGGCGGGCATTTCGCGCCGTTCGAGGAACCCCAGCTTTATGCGGAGGAGCTGCGCGAGTTCTTCCGCCCCTACCGGTCGGCAGTCACGAACTGAGCGCGCCAGTCGCGACGATTGCATTCGCGTTTCGCATGGCCTCCGAGCTCACGATCGCGTTGGCGATGA
>DATNKY010000113.1:0-3458 GCA_035603155.1 Solirubrobacteraceae bacterium | reverse complement strand
GGAGCGTGGTCGTCCCGATGCAGCGCGAGGAGTTGGCCGCGGTCTTGCCGTATGCGCCGTTAGGTCAGGGGCGCGGGAGGCGCGAGAGCGCGCCGCGGAGCGCGCGAGCGCCGATCATCAGGCCGATCTCCGCCAGCTCGGCAGCGGCCCGGACCGCGGTCCCGAGGATGCTGTCACCGCGGCTCGGCGGTGGCGGGGCCGGCTCGGCGCGATCGTCCGTCCCGCTCGCCGTCTCCGGTTTCACCTGCCGCTTGGCGCTGCGCCTGTGCGGCCGCGTCGGCGGCAGGCCTCCGAGCACTCCGTCGGGCGGGTCGTCGCTCATCGAGCCGACATGATCGCGGATCGGGTGCACCGAGGGCCTGACCGCACCGCGGGAAACGCCGCCGGGCTCTGCTGCAACGGCCGAACCGCGGTGCCCGTCGGCTTCCAACACTGCAACCGCGAAGCGCGTACTAGCCTGACTTGACTAGCCTCGGAGAAATCGGTCGCAACTTTGAAACGGACGGGGCCGTTGTACGTATTAGAGATACATATGGCGCTGCCCACGGCGCCTGCGAGGCCCGGATCCGAGCCCAAGGTGGACCGGGACGGGTGTTCGTGCGCGTTGACTTCAGAAAGTGTAGTAATTACAATGTCGGGCATGTTTAACTAGCGGTCGTGCGCCCTCGATGAGCACAACCGTGTCGCTCTTACTCAGCGCCTCCATTGCGGCGCCAGGACTGAACGGAACCAGATGTCAGTAGCGGATCTGCAGGAACTCGAGGAAATCAAGGGACTCGTCAACCGCGGCCAGCAGCTTGGGGTGCTCACGTACTCCGAGATCGCGGGCGCGGTCTCCGAGCTTGATCTGGACGAAGCCGACGTCGAGGAGCTGCACGGCTTCCTCGAGCGGGCCGAGATCGAGCTCGTAGAAGAGGTGGATCCGGCGTTGGCGGCCACCGAGGTCGAGCGCGCCCCGGACAAGCGCGGCCGGCGCAAGGCAAAGACGGCGATCGACCTCAAGCCGGACATGACGACCGACTCGCTGCAGCTGTTCCTCAAGGACATCGGCAAGGTTCGCCTGCTGACCGCCCAGGAGGAGGTCGATCTCGCCAAGCGGATCGAGCGCGGTGACCTCGACGCCAAGCAGAAGATGGTCGAGTCCAACCTCCGTCTGGTCGTCTCGATCGCGAAGAACTACCGCAACCAGGGCCTGCCGTTCCTCGACCTGATCCAGGAGGGGACGCTCGGCCTGGTGCGCGCGGCCGAGAAGTTCGACTACCGCAAGGGCTTCAAGTTCTCCACCTACGCGACCTGGTGGATTCGCCAGGCGATCGCCCGCGCGCTGGCCGACAAGGCCCGCACGATCCGGATCCCGGTCCACGTGGTCGAGAAGCTCAACAAGATCGGTCGCGCCGAGCGCAAGCTCGTGACCGAGCTCGGTCGCGAGCCGACCGCCGAGGAGATCGCCGAGGTGACCGGCATCGAGCCCGAGGAGGTCGAGTCGATCAAGCGCTCGGCGCAGGCTCCCGTGTCGCTCGAGAAGCCCGTCGGTGATGAGGAGGAGTCCGAGTTCGGCCAGTTCATCGCCGACGAGCGGGCCGAGTCCCCGTACGAGCGCGCGGCGGAGATCCTGACCAAGGAAGCGCTCCGCGAGGCGCTCGAGAACCTCAGCTACCGTGAGCGCCGCGTGCTCGAGCTCCGTTACGGGCTCGGCGGCGAGCACCCGCGGACGCTCGACGAGGTGGGGCGGACGTTCAACGTCACCCGCGAGCGCATCCGCCAGATCGAGAACCAGTCGTTGAAGAAGCTCCAGTCGCTCGCGGAGGCTCAGAAGCTCCGCGACGTCGCCTGAGGCTGAGCTTCGGTCCGGTCCGACCGGATCGACGGTCCGCGCAGCACTCCAGGCAGGCGAACGCTGTCTGATCGTGTGAACGATCCGTCCGGGGTCGTAGCCGGCGCGGAGCTTGTGGCAACTCGCACGATCGCACGCTTCAGTTCGTGAAGCATTGCGCTAGACTCGGGTTTATGGCTGATAGAGATACGTGCCCTGTGTGCCGGACTGCCGAGATCGTTTGCGGCAAGTGGACGCTGCTCGTGATCCGTGACCTGGCCGAGGGTCGCTCGCGGTTCTGCGAACTCGAGCGCTCGCTCGCCGGCATCAGTCCGCGGACGCTGTCTCTGAGGCTGCGCGCGCTCGAGGAGGAGGGAATCGTCGAGCGCCAAACGTTCCCCGAGGTGCCTCCGCGCGTCGAGTACGTGCTGACGGACAAGGGGCGCGCGCTTGCGCCTTTGATCGAGGACATGCGCGCATATGGGCGCGAGTGGCTCGGCGCGGACTGCGACGGCCTCCGCGACACCGAGACCGAGCGCGCGGTCGCCGTAGCCTGATCGCTTCGGTGCAAGCGGCGCTGCCGCCGGGAGGATCGGGGGCCGCGGCGGAGAATCCGCGGGGGTGCGCAATCCCACGCTCCACCATCTGCTCGAAGCGTTCACAGTCGAGGCGAGCGGCAGACTCGCTGCAGAGATCGCCGGCGGAGCCGAGCTCCCGTTCGAGATCGTCGAGGAGCGGGGCGGAAGCGCCGCGCTCTATTGCTATCAGCCGCTGACCGCACAGTTCATCGCCGGTCGCGTCGCGGTCCTGCGACCGCTCGGCTCCTATGAACCGGCCGTCGAGGCGATCGCCGACTGCGAAGGTCTCGCCGTCTATCTCCGCGAGCTGGGTGCGCCCCGCGTCCCGTCGGATCGCCGGGGCCGCGCCGAGGCGGCGATCGCGACCTTCCTGGGCAGCGTGTTCGCGGAGCGGTCGGAGTTCGGCTTCGAGCCGGTCCACTTCGAGGCCGCGTATGCCGACCTCGAGCACGCTCTCTACGAGGGCCGCTGCACGGCTACCGTGGTCGCGCCCGTGCTCGGCCTCGCGCTGGATCCATCGACGACCGACCTCCCGCTCGGCGAGGGCCTGTCGCTGATCCGCGGCGATGCGCTGCGCGACGTGCCACCCGAGGCGATCTGGGGCGACGGCGACGAGCCCAACGTGCTGGCGCTCCTGGCTCTCGATCAGGAGCGTGCGGCCCGTCCACCGGTGTCGGTGGCACGGGTGCGTTTCCGGCGCATTCTCACCGCCTTGCGCCTGTTCGAGCGCGGAGGCTACGCGATCGGTCCGGTCGCCTGGACGCGGACCGAGGCGGGCAGCTGGCGGCCGGTGGCGATCGGCGCGAGCGGCAGACCGCGACTGCTGACGATCGTCCCGGCCGAACAGGAGGAGGAGCTGCGCGCGTTCTGCGACCTCGTGTCGCGCAGGCTCCCCGGCGGGGGAGAGGTCACCTGGGCGCTGTCACGGTTCGAGATGGGCTGCGAGCGTCTGGCGCCGTTCGAGGCGCTGACCGACTACCTGCTCGCGCTCAGGGCGCTGCTCGAGTCCGAGGGTCCAGAGAGCGGGCTGCTCGCCAAGCGGCTGGCGGCGCTGTGCGCGACGCCCG
>DATNKY010000472.1:0-2907 GCA_035603155.1 Solirubrobacteraceae bacterium | reverse complement strand
CGGGACCGGGCCCAGGCGATCCGCTACGCCCACGAGCACCAGCTCAACTAGCCAGAGCCGATGGTCGACGCCGGTGAGGGGGCGTTACAGGTAGCGTCCCGGGTATGGCCGACGAGGACACGAAGGACGAGAAGGCCGCGGCGAAGGCGGACCACGAACCGCCCGTCGGGGCGGAGACGACCGCCACCTGGGCGGCTCAGGACGCGTCGATCGACTACACCGCGTCGGCGACGTGGACCGTGCTACGCAAGAAGGAGAAGCCGGCGGCGGAGATCTTCTCGGTCGCCTACGTCGCGCAGGAAGATGGCGACCGTCCGGTGACGTTCGTCTTCAACGGCGGCCCGGGCGCGTCGTCCGCGTACTTGCACATGGGCGCGGTCGGCCCGGTTCGCGTGGCCTTTCCAGCCGACGGGACCCTCCCGCAGATGCCTCCCCGGCTGGTCTCGAACGAGGACTCCTGGCTGGCCTTCACCGACCTGGTGTTCGTCGACCCGGTGGGAACGGGCTTCAGCCGCGTGATCGACAAGGACGGCAAGGCCGGCGACGATGCAGCCAAGCAGGAGAGCGGCGACGACGGCGAGGCCAGGGAATACTTCGGGTACAAGCGCGATCTCGAGTCGCTGTGCGAGTTCATGGGCCGGTGGCTCTCGAGCAACGGACGCTGGGGCTCGCCCGTGTTCATCGCCGGAGAGAGCTACGGCGGATATCGCGTCGGCCGGCTGGTGCGCATGTTGCAGGAGACGACGGGCATCGGGCTCAACGGCGCCGTGCTCATCTCCCCGGCGCTCGAGTTCGGACCGCTCGCTCCGACCGACTACGACGTGCTCGGCTGGGTCGATCTGCTGCCGACGATGGCGCTCGCCGCCGTCCACCATGGCCGCTCGCGCGCGTTCGCGCCGGGCACGCCGCCAGAGGACGTCCGCCGCGAGGCGGAACTGTTCGCCACCGGCGACTACGCCACCCTGCTGACGCGCGGCGCGTCGATGCCGGCGGTCGATCGCGACCCGATCCTCGGCCGGCTCGCCGACCTGATCGGACTTCCAACCGACTTGGTCGCGCGCGCTGAAGGCCGGATCAGCATCGGCGTATTCACGCGAGAGCTACTCCGCGACGAGCGCAAGGTCGTCGGCCTGTACGACGCGACGGTCACGACCAGCGACCCGTTTCCCGATCGCGAGACGTTCGTCGGCCCGGACCCGACGCTCGCCGGCATCAGTCCCGCGTACACGACGGCGATAAATCGCCAGCTTCGATCGGAGATCGGCGTCGAGACCGATCGCGAGTACACGCTGCTGAGCTACGAGGTCAACGAGGCGTGGCGCAACGACGCGCCGCAGCACTTCTTCGTCCCGCCCGTCGGCGCCACCGACGACTTCCGCTACGGAATGTCGCTGAACCCGTACACGAGAGCGTTCATCACGCATGGCCGCTACGACCTCGTGACGCCGTATTACGCGACCGACCGGCTGCGCAACCTGATGCGGCTCGACCCGGAGGTCGCCTCCCGGCTGACCGTCCACCACTTTGACGGCGGCCACATGTTCTACGCGTGGGAGGAGAGCCGGCGCGAGTTCACCGTCGCGATCGCGGCGTTCGTCGCCGGCGCCGAAGCGTCGGCGTAGCCCGGCGACCTCGCATCTCGACAGTTGCGACTGGGTCTGTTATGTCGCCTTACAATCCCGGCACGGACCGGAGCCGCACCCCTCACAACTTCAGCGAACCAGGACCGCTTAGCGCACGTGAGGCCGGTTGCGCTGAACGCTGCCCCGGAATCGGGGCTCCTCCGGCGTTCCGTTTGGCATCCGTGTTCAATCAGGCTCGCAGGGACACCTGATCATGTTTCTCGGGACTCGGACGCGAAGAGGATTGGCGTTGGCGTTTGAACACTTGGTGTCGCGGTGCTTGCGGCTCGTGCTGGCAAGTGCGATAGGCGCCTCCGTGCTGTCTTCGGCGACGGCGAGCGCGGTGGTCGGCGCGCAGACAGCGGGGCGTGATGCTGGCGCGAGCACCGCTAGGGCATCGTCTGGATTAGCCGTGCATGGAGTTTCGGTCCGGCGGGTTGGTGGCCGGATCGTTGGCGCGGCGACCGTCGTCAACATGCGGACCGTCAAGGTGCGGCCGACGATCGGCGTGGTTGGTCTCCGTCGGCATGCTGGTGGTGCGGTCCGGGGCGCCTTGGCGTTCTCGGTCGGAACGCTTGGGCCTCGGGGTTCGAGGAGGGTCCGGTTCAGGACGGAGCGGCTGGGCTCGTTGGCGATCCGGTCTGGGTTGTATGTGGCGTTGTTCTGCGCTGACGTGTTCAGCCAGGTCCGGCGTTTTGAGCAGCGGGCGAACTGCTCGTCTGGCGGCAGACTCCCGATCTCGACGAACGTCCCGAGGCCCTCGGGGAAGGCTCCGAGGACGAGGCTCAGGTCCCGTCTGGCGACGGTGACCAGGAGTTCGACCGCGGCTTTTCGGTTCGTTTCATCGATTGGTAGGAGCACTTTCGAGTGCAGTCTCGATGGTGGACCTTGGCTGGCCTGCGCGAGTCCGCGGCGGTTCGCGTCACTCGTTCACGGGCGGCATCGGTTTGCGGTGCGCGCCGTTGGTCCGTCGGGGAGGAGGGACCCGACCCCAGCTCATGCGTCGTGGACCATCGACTCTGGCGGCCAGTCGCCGCTGAACGGGCCGCCCTCGAGCTCGTCACCGCCTCCGCGGCCATCCACCAAGGTGAGGCCATCGAACACGTCGGTGCCCTCGATCAGCGGGACTCCCCGGGTTGGGAGCGTCCTGACGGCGAATCCGGGGAAATGGACCGGAGAGAAGCCGATGTCGTTCGGCTATCGGTGGTCGGATGGGACCACGGGGCAGACGGACACGCTCCCGTCCGATGATCAGGGGAAGAGCGTCTCGGTGGTGGTCACGGCG
>DATNKY010000435.1:0-3390 GCA_035603155.1 Solirubrobacteraceae bacterium | reverse complement strand
ATCGGCACTACTGCTTACGGCGGCCGCCGACCCAGAGCGGGAGCTAGACCAGGCCCTATTCCCGCCTGTGACGTGGCCGCTGATTCGTGATTGGGGAAGTGTCGGGGAGCCAGATCGGGGTTCCGTGGGCGATCGCTGTAGGGCGAATCCGATCGTGCGCCGCGCGCTGAGCGACGGGATCGTCCGGCCGCGAAACCGGGATAGATTTTGGGGCCGGGTGCTTGGCTCGCATTTGGGCTGGGAGACGCATTAGCGTTATGGGGCGTCGCGCCAGGCCGCACACGGGTGCGCGCCCGCTCGCTGTTGCGATGCCGAATGGCTGGGTCTATGGTGTCGCGTCGATGTTCTCGCGTGCGCGTTGCCCTGGGGTGATCGGCGGTGGCGCGCGGGTGGCGTTGTTGCCGGCCGCGGCGCTGGTGGTGCACCAGCTGCGATATCTGCTCGCGTACGGCAGCGCCGCAGGGATGGAGCTCCAGCGCCAGGGCCACTCCTACCTGCACTCGGTAGTCCCGTGGATCGTCCTTGTGGTCGCGTTGGCCGTGGGTGGTTTCCTGCGTGCCCTTGGTCGGGCGTTCTCGGGCCATGCGTCGCTGTCTCGTTTCACCGTGTCGTTCACGGCTTTGTGGTTTGCGTGCGCCGTTGCGCTTATCGCGATCTACTCCTGTCAGGAGTTTCTCGAGGGCCTGTTCGCCACTGGCCATCCCGCGGGGCTGGCGGGGATCTTCGGCTTTGGCGGTTGGTGGGCGATTCCGGCGGCGGCGTGCGTCGGGTTGGTGCTCGCGGCGGTCTTTCAAGGCGCGCGGTGGGTGCTCGAGGAGGTCGCTCAGCGTTTCCATCGTGCCCGTCGACATCGCCGTCGCCGGCCAGGGCGGTTGTTGCGTCCGCCGATCGTGCCGGCGCCGCGGCTCGCGCCGCTAGCGGACGGTTGGTCGAGCCGGGGTCCCCCTTCGTGAGTGCACGCGCGCGTGGTTGTCCTGTCGTGGTCCACGCGCGCTCGGTCGAACTCGTAGCGCACTGAAGGCGTTGTAGGCCCCTGGGCCGGGCGGCGAACCGTCGTCGTTGTGGTGGCCGGGGTCTCGCCGGATGCGCACGTTGTTGTGCTGGACGGGGCCGCTGTGTAGCTCGTTCAGCGCCGGAGTCCGATCGATGGACTGGGCCCCTCACAAGCGAAGGAGATTTGAAATGAGCATCAGAACGGCCGACGCCGGCGCGGGCGCGCTGGCGGGGCCTCGATCAACTCGCGCAGTCAGCGCTGCGCGTGACTACTTCCTGTCTGACAGCCGTCGGTCGATTCAGACCGTGCTCGGTCTCGTCTGGCTGCTGGACGGGGCGCTGCAGTTTCAGTCGTTCATGTACTCGCACGGCTTCATCGACATGCTCACGCAGATGATCCCCGGGCAGCCATCGTGGCTGGGCAGCTCGATGCGTTGGGCGTCGCATATTGCGGCGGGCAACCTCGACCTTTACAACACGCTGTTCGCGCTGACCCAGGTGCTGATCGGCCTGGGCCTTTTGTATCGCCGCACGGTGAGACCCGCGCTCGCGGTCTCGTTCGTCTGGGCGCTGGTCGTCTGGTGGTTCGGTGAGGCCTTCGGAATGTTGTTCATGAACATGGCCAATCCGCTCACCGGCGCCCCTGGCGCTGTGCTCCTGTACGGGATCGTCGGTCTGATTGTGTGGCCCGGCGATCGTCCTGGCGGCCTGCTCGGTGTTCGTGGCGCGCGCATGGTGTGGGCGGTTCTGTGGGTCCTGATGGGTGGTCTTTGGTTGCTCGGCGCCAACAGCACCGCCAACGCGACGACGACGGCTATCAACGCCGCCCCGTCGGGCATGAGCTGGCTGTCAACCGTGCAGAATTGGGGCGCGAACGCCGCATCGGGCAACGGTCTGATCATTGCCGTCGTGCTCGCGGTCGCGTCGTGTTCGATCGGGGTCGCCGTTGCTCGCAACTGGCATGCGCGAGCGTTCCTGATCGCGGCGATCGTTCTCAATCTCGCCTACTGGGTGGTGGGCCAGGGGTTGGGCGGGATCTTCCAGGGTGGCGCGACCGACCCGAACGCGGGGCCGCTGTTCGTGCTGCTCGCGCTGGCTCTGTACCCGCTGGTCCCGATCGACGATCCGGTACCCGAGCCGCGGCTCAGCGCTCAGCACGCGCAAGCCGAGCCGCCAGTCCATGCCGGAGCCGCCCTCTAGAGCGGCACGGATCGGTCGCGCGTCTCGCGCCGGTCCATGCCCACCACTTAGGAGAAGTCAGATGATCGTTTTCCAAAGGACTATCGGCCGGGGCGTGCTTGCATGCGCCGCGGTCGCGTTGATCGCCGGTTGCGCCAGCGCCAACAAGACCACGACCACCGGCGCTGCCAGCTCGAGCGCTCCCGCGAGCGGCGGGAGCATGGCCGGGATGAACATGGGGCCGGCGGAGCAGAAGGCGATCTCAGTGGACGGGATTAAGCCCGTGCCGACGCAGACGCTCGCCACGGCCGATTGGCAGGGAATGAAAATCGTCGCACGTGCCACGACGGCGGTGCCGTTCGTGATCTTCAACGGGACCAGCGAGCGGATGATCAAGCCGGGGCGCAAGTCGAGCTTTCACCTGATGGTGATGCTCAACGACGCGCACACCGGCGTGCCGCTCCCGTACGCGTCGGTGTGGGCCACGATCAGCAAAGGCGGGAAGGTCGTCTACGACGAGCGGCAGTGGCCGATGATCTCTGAGTACATGGGCCCGCACTACGGCAACGACGTGTCGCTGCCCGGCGCTGGTGACTACCAGCTCAGTCTGCTTGTGAGCCCGCCGGTGTCCGCGCGCCATGTGGAGTACCAGCACGTGTGGCTGAGCCCCCACAAGGTGACGGCGACCTTCCATTGGCGGCCGGTCTCGTGAGCGACCTATCTGATGCCAAGGCTCAGGGTGGTTGGACCCGGCGTCGCTTCGTCCTGGGCGCGGCGACGGTCGCGGCGGGCGGCGCAGCGGTGGGGGTCGCGCTTGACCGGGCCGGAGACTCGCACGGCTCGGCGCCCGAGATCCCGAAGGTCGCGCTCGGGTCCCAGCCCGCCGGCCTCCCGGCACGGCAGTTCGCGTGGACCGCGACGCTGAAAACCGATCGGAACGGAAACCCAATCGCGCCGCGTCACGATCGCCTCATGTTCTTCGACGTGCAGGCGACCCCGTCGGTGTCGGGGGCGCGTCTGCTCGAGGCTGCGCTGCGCACGCTCGAGCGTGCCTTCCCGTGGGGTCCGGACGGTCTGTTGTTCACGGCCGGCTGGGGTCATGGGTACTTCGAGCGCCTCCTGCGCGTCCCGAGTCCGATCCCGAGGGCGAAGCGCCTGTCGGAGTTCGAGCTGCCCGCGATCGACGACTACGACCTGTGCCTGCACTTCGTGTGCGAC